>NZ_JBCHVD010000007.1:0-202837 GCF_046736435.1 Arthrobacter sp. LAPM80 | reverse complement strand
TTTGTGCTCCGGAGCACGGTTAAATGACGCCGGCCGCTTCCGTGGGGAAGCGGCCGGCGCGCACATCAGGGAGCGGGGCTCAGGAAGGCCATTCCCCGCGGCCCACCATGGGCTTGGGCAGGCGCAGCCGGCGGAACTGCATGGAGCGCATGCTGCCGTACCAGATGACGCCGGGATCAACGGAGCCGAACTTGGCGGCGATCTGGCGCTTGAGCCTGCGCGACATCAGCCACACGTCAACGGCCACACCGGCCACCATGACCCAGAACAGGCCGAAGACGATCAGCTGGGCATCGTTGGAGGTGCCATCGGCATTGCGGGTGGGAATAACGAGCGTCAGCAGGACGATGGCAAGGGCTGCGAACATGACGTATTCGCCGACGCTGAACCGTGCGTCAACGTAGTCACGGGCGTAGCGCTTCTGCGGACCCTTGTCGCGGATAGGCAGGAAACGCTCCTCGCCTGTGTCGAGGGCGCGGCGCATGCGGGCCTGCTCCTCACGCCGGGAGTCACGGGCGGCCACCTTGGCGGCGGCGCGGTCGTTGGGCACGAGCGGGCGCTTGCGGGCCTCTTCCTGCGCCTTGCGTGAAGGCGTAGGCACGCCTTTGGCCGATTGCGGGTCCTTGGACCGGGCAATCTGCTCGTCTGAGGCAGGCGTCACCTGCGGGTCGGGGGCTTGATCTTTCTTACGTCCAAACACCCGTATAGGATACCCCGAACCGGGCGGCTCCCTTGACCGGGGACAAATGCGCGCATGTAGTCTGTCAACCATGACCGATCACCATACATCCGCCCACACCGCGGCCGACGTAAATCCAGACATTTCCGACATCGCCTCCCGCGTTCCCGCTGCCGAGTTGCGCGGCAGCGTTTCCCGCAACTTCGAGGCGACTGTCGCCGAACTGGTCGACCTTGTCGCCATCCCCGGCATTGCATGGAACGCCTTCGACGCCGAGCAGCTTGAGCGCAGCGCCGAATCCGTTGCCGAACTTGTCCGTTCCACGGGCCTCGATGACGTGCAGATCCTGCGTGTTCCCAAGGACGACGGCGGCCAGGGGGGTCCCGCCGTCGTCGCAAGGAAGGTCGCCGCGCCGGGCATGCCCACCGTGGTGCTCTATGCCCACCACGATGTGCAGCCCCCGGGCGACAGCGCGTTATGGGACAGTGCGCCTTTCGTTGCCCGGGAACGCGACGGCCGCCTGTACGGCCGCGGCGCAGCCGACGACAAAGCCGGCATCATGGCCCACATTGCATCGTTCCGGGCCATCACCGAAACGCTGGGTGACACCTTCGGCGTCGGCGTCACGTTCTTCATCGAGGGCGAGGAGGAGGCCGGTTCGCCCACCTTCGCCCGTTTCCTTGAAACGCACCGCGACCTGCTCTCGGGAGACGTGATCATCGTGGCCGACTCCGCCAACTGGCAGGTGGGCATCCCCGCCCTGACCACCAGCCTGCGCGGACTCGTCGACGGCACAGTGGAGGTCCGGGTCACCGGGCATGCCGTGCACTCTGGCATGTTCGGCGGACCCATCCTTGACGCCCCCACCCTGATGGCGCGGCTCATCGCCACCTTCCACGACGACAAAGGTTCCGTCGCCGTCGAGGGATTGCACCGGGGAGGGGAGACCGAGGTCGATTACCCCGAAGCGGCTTTCCGTGCCGACGCCGCCGTGCTCGACGGCGTACAGCTGGCCGGGCACGGCAGCATCACCTCCCGCCTGTGGACGCAGCCGGCGCTGTCGGTCATCGGCATGGACATCCCGTCCGTGGACATGAGTTCGAACACACTTCTCGCCTCGGCCCGGGCGAAGATCAGCCTGCGCCTGGCGCCCGGCCAGGATCCGGCGTCGGCCATGGCTGCCCTTGAGGCGCACGTGCTCAGGCACGCCCCCTTTGGTGCCCAGGTCAGTTTCACCGCGGGCGAGGCCGGCCAGGCCTTTGCCACCGACACGCACGCCCCGGCGGCACGGACGGCGCTCTGGGCCCTGGGTGAGTCGTGGGGAGTGCCGGCCGTCGAGACGGGCATGGGCGGTTCCATCCCGTTCATCGCAGACCTGAAGGCCACCTACCCCGACGCCCAAATCCTTGTCACAGGTGTCGAGGACCCGGATTCCAGGGCGCACAGTGCCAATGAGTCCTTGCACCTGGGCGACTTCGAAAAGGCCATCGTGGCACAGTCGCTGTTGTTGGCGGCCATCAACCAGGGCGCCCTGGGGCAGCCATCGGGCGTGTCATAGGGAACAGACCACATGACTTTCGGGTTGAGATAAGTTAACGGCCCGCCCGGGCTCGACGTAGCATGTAGTAGTACCCCCACGTAAGGAAATGCCATGACTGAAAAGGTCCACGAAGAAACCTCATCCGCCGCTGTGGCGGAGGCTGAACTGCCCTCCCACGGTGTGCTGATCAGCGACGTTGCCGCCGGCAAGGTGCGCAGCCTGCTGGAGCAGGAAGGGCGCACCGACCTGCGTTTGCGTGTTGCGGTCCAGCCGGGCGGCTGCTCAGGCCTGATCTACCAGCTCTACTTCGATGAGCGCATGCTCGACGGCGACGCCGTTCGTGACTTTGACGGCGTCGAAGTTGTCATTGACAAGATGAGCGTGCCGTACCTCGATGGTGCCAGCATTGACTTTGAAGACACCATTTCAAAGCAGGGTTTCACCATCGACAACCCCAACGCCGGCGGCTCTTGCGCCTGCGGCGATTCGTTCCACTAAGTAAAGTCTGCTGCTCGATGTGGGGCTGCCCAAAAGAGTTTCTTGAGGGACATCCGACGCACGGAGGGTTTTGTGCGCATTTTGCGTGCCGTAGCGGTAAGCTCTACATCGAGTAGTAAAACCCATTTAGTTCCCGGCGGCCCATTAACCGCTGCGGGGCGCAGTAACAAGAGGAAGGGCCGTCTGTGAGTTCGCAGGACCGAACCGGCAGCCGACGCGCAAGAGTCATCCCCATCACAGGGTTGGCTGTTGCCGGAGCGTTAGCTTTGTCAGGATGCACGGCAGAGAGTAAGAACGGCTGGTTGCCAGCCGAACGTGACACCACCAATCACACGGCGGGAATCATCGATCTATGGGTCAACTCATGGATCACCGTCTTGATCATTGGTCTGATCACCTGGGCCTTGATCATTTGGTGCATCATCGCCTACCGTCGTCGCAAGGGTGCCACAGGCTTCCCGCGTCAGACCAGCTACAACCTCCCGTTGGAGGTTTTCTATGTGTTGGTGCCGTTGTTCATGGTGCTGGTGTTCTTCCACTTCACCGACGTGGAGCAGAAGTCCATCAACGCACGCGATGCCAACCCGGACGTGACAATCGACGTCCGCGCCAAGCAGTGGTCATTCGACTTCAACTACCTGGCCGGCAACGACGTCAAGGAGTCCGTGTACTCCGTAGGCGTCCAGGCTGAACTTGACGGCAAGCCGTTCGACAAGTCGAAGCTGCCCACACTGTATTTGCCCGTGAACCGATCTGTTGAGCTGAAGCTGAACTCTCGTGACGTGATTCATTCCTTCTGGGTTCCTGCGTTCCTTGACAAGAAGGACATGCTCCCGGGCAAGACTAATTACATGACCCTGACGCCCACGGCGCTGGGCGCGTACGATGGCAAGTGTGCAGAGCTTTGCGGCGAATACCACTCGGAAATGCTGTTCAACGTCAAGGTTGTGACGCAGGCCGAGTTCGACGCACACCTGGCTTCGTTGAAGGCCAAGGGCCAGACCGGCGAGCTTGGTGCGAAGTATGACCGCAATCCCAATCTCAATTCCAACACCAATAAGGACTAGGGGGGAAGGGGAAAGTGTCTACGCTCGAGTACTCGGCAACCGAAATTAATTCGGTTGCTCCCAGGGTGGTTCCGGTATCCAAGGGACGCATTGTCGTCAACTGGATCACCTCAACCGACCACAAGACCATTGGGTACATGTACCTGATTGCATCATTCATCTTCTTCTGCCTCGGTGGCGTCATGGCGCTCATCATCCGTGCAGAACTGTTTGAGCCTGGAATGCAGATCCTGCAGACCAAGGACCAGTACAACCAGTTGTTCACCATGCACGGCACCATCATGCTGCTCATGTTTGCAACACCCCTCTTTGCCGGCTTCGCCAACGTCATCATGCCCCTGCAGATCGGTGCTCCCGACGTCGCCTTCCCGCGACTGAACGCACTGGCTTTCTGGTTCTTCCTCTTCGGCAGCACCATTGCAGTGTCAGGTTTCATCACCCCGCAGGGTGCTGCAGCCTTCGGCTGGTTCGCTTACGCGCCGCTGTCAAACACGACGTTCAGCCCCGGTGTGGGCGGCGACTTGTGGGTCTTCGGCCTGGCGCTCTCAGGCTTCGGAACCATCCTGGGTTCCGTCAACTTCATCACCACGATCATTTGCCTGCGTGCCCCCGGCATGACCATGTGGCGCATGCCGATCTTCACCTGGAACACCCTCGTTACGGCCATCTTGGTCTTGATGGCGTTCCCGCCGCTGGCAGCAGCACTGTTCGCACTCGGTGCTGATCGGCGCTTCGGAGCTCACATATTTGATGCACAGTATGGCGGTGCCATGCTGTGGCAGCACCTGTTCTGGTTCTTCGGCCACCCGGAGGTTTACATCATTGCGCTGCCATTCTTCGGCATTGTCTCTGAGATCTTCCCCGTCTTCAGCCGAAAGCCAATCTTCGGTTACAAGGGCCTTGTCTTTGCGACGATTTCCATTGCTGCGCTGTCCGTAACGGTGTGGGCCCACCACATGTACGTCACAGGCCAGGTCATGCTGCCGTTCTTCTCCTTCATGACGATGCTGATCGCCGTACCAACGGGTGTGAAGTTCTTCAACTGGATTGGCACGTTGTGGCGGGGTTCGCTGACCTTCGAAACGCCGATGCTCTGGAGCCTGGGCTTCATGATCACCTTCCTCTTTGGTGGCCTGACGGGCATCATCTTGGCGTCGCCTCCGCTGGACTTCCACGTTTCGGATACCTACTTCGTGGTTGCCCACTTCCATTACGTGGTCTTTGGCACCGTGGTGTTCGCAATGTTCGCAGGCTTCTACTTCTGGTGGCCCAAGTTCACGGGACGCATGCTCAACGAGCGTCTGGGCAAGATCCACTTCTGGCTCCTGTTCCTTGGCTTCCACGGTACGTTCCTCATTCAGCACTGGCTGGGTGTCCTGGGCATGCCGCGCCGTTACGCCGACTACTTGGTTGAAGACAACTTCACGTGGATGAACCAGTTCTCCACCATCTCCTCGTTCGTCCTTGGTGCATCCATGATTCCGTGGTTCTGGAATGTGTACATCACCTGGCGCAGTGGCAAGAAGGTCGAAGTTGACGATCCCTGGGGCTTCGGTGCCTCACTGGAATGGGCAACATCCTGCCCGCCGCCGCGTCACAACTTCACCTCCTTGCCCCGTATCCGTTCGGAGCGTCCGGCCCTGGATCTTCACCATCCTGAGCTGGCGCCGCATTACGTGCCTGCCGCACAGCCGGTGGCTGCATCCTCGAAGGGAGCTACAAAGTGAAGGTAGAAGCTTGGCTCTTCCTGCTGCTGGGAGCATTCTTCGTCCCCGTGGCCATTGTTTACGGCTTCATGACAGACTGGCACGAACACGTCGGTTACCTGGCGATCTTCCTGCTGGCCGCCCTGTGCTTGATGATTGGCGTGTACGTCTACTACACAGGCAACCGCATAGGTCCCCGTCCCGAGGACCGTTTGGATGCTGAAGTCCATGAAGGTTCCGGCGAACAGGGTCACTTTAGCCCCTGGAGCTGGTGGCCGCTGGTCCTGGGTCTTGCTTGTGCATCAGGTTTCCTGGGCTTGGCCGTTGGTTGGTGGGTCTTCTTGTTCGGCGCCGGCCTGGCCGTCATCGCACTCGTTGGCTGGGTTTATGAATACAGCCGCGGAGACCACGCACACTAGGTTTTACTGTGGTTCTCAATGGTTTGGGCGGCTGCCACGGCAGCCGGCCAAACTCATGAATAGGGGATTGTCCCCACCGTCTGGTGGGGACAACCCCTTTTTTTGTGCCATTTGTCCTGGCCTGGCTCCACGCAGGGCATCCCACGGGACCCTGCGTGGGAGCCTGCGGGGCTAGGACGCGTCCGTCAGGTCCGTGACCAGAAGTGCCGCCAATTCGTCCACAGCGGCCTGTACTGCCTGCGCGTCGGCATTGCAGGCTCCGACGCCGATCTCAATCTCCTCGCCCTGCTGGAAGTCGGCGCTCATCACTGCCAGCAGCGAACGGCCATCCACCGCCGGCTGGCCGTCCTTGGCGAGGGTTACGGGCAAGCCGGTCCGGTTGACCGCTCTCACAAATACCGCGGCGGGACGGGCGTGCAAGCCTACGCTGGCCGCCACTGTGGCTTTGCGGGTGT
Organism: Arthrobacter sp. LAPM80; assembly: GCF_046736435.1. Lineage (NCBI taxonomy): Bacteria > Bacillati > Actinomycetota > Actinomycetes > Micrococcales > Micrococcaceae > Arthrobacter > Arthrobacter sp. LAPM80. The sequence goes on along the minus strand of NZ_JBCHVD010000007.1, from coordinate 196,473 downwards.
ACATGGTGGGACTCCTAGGCAGTTGATGTTTCTGTATAGAGAGTAGTCGTGTTTTAGGCTGGTACAGGTCAACAGAGGAGTTTCATGGGCTATTTAGTGCCGCCGGCGACAGACATTCCGGGGGAGTTGGACAGGGAGTCACCTGTCTCCGTCCACATTCAGTTGCGGGACCTGCTGCGCAACTACATCCTCAAGCACAGCAAGGCGGGACGGCAGCTGCCATCCGAACGGGATATGGCCACGCACTTTGGCGTGGCCCGCATGACCCTGCGCCACGCCGTCGAGGCCCTCGTCGAGGAGGAGCTTCTGGAACGTGTTGTCGGCATAGGGACCTTCGTGGCCCGCACCAAGCTGGATGTGACCCTCAAACTCACGTCCTACTCGGAGGAAATGGTCAGGCGCGGCATGCGTCCCTCGGCCAGGGTGCTGGCCTTTGAGCAGATCCCCGCCACAGCCCGGCTGGGGCGCGAGCTGCAGCTCGAAGAGGGCCAGCCGGTCATCCGCCTGCGTCGCCTGCTGCTCGCGGACGAGGAGCCCATGAGCGTGGACGAGAACTTCATTCCCGCCTGGCGGGTGCCGGGAATCCTTGACGCGGGTCCGCCGTCGTCACTTTATAACTTTCTGGGGGAACGGTACGGGCTGGTCATCGAATGGGGCGAGGACACCATTGAGGCCAATGCGGCCACACCCTCCATTGCCAGGCTGTTGATGATCGACGTCGGCGCCCCGGTGCTGCGGACCGAGCGGCACGCCTTCGTGAACAGGTCCTCCGTGGACTACTCGGTGTCGTTCTACCGGGCCGACCGCTACAAACTCAGGGTTCCCCTGCAGCGCCCCGGAGTCCGCCCGCGCCGCATGTACTAGTCCCCGCCGAGTCAGACCCGCCCCCCAAGTGAGCGGGGGAGCGGTAGCGGGCAATAAAAAGGCCGTGAGGTGATTCCCTTGCGGGAAGCGCCTCACGGCCTTTCTAGGTAAAGCTGTTAGTGCGGGAGTGCCTTCTCGGCCACATGACTGGCGTCGATTGCCTCGTGGTGGTGGCCGGCTTCAAGTTCTGAAGGGGTGGCCGGTGCCACGCGGTCCTCGAAGAAGAAGCTGCTGAGCTTGGCACGCAGGTTTTCCTTCTTCGTGACAATCCCGTTGTCGTTCGGGATGCCGTCCTCGGGCAGCGGAGACTCGTAACCAACCAGCTTGTAGCGCTTGTAGTCATCGAGCTGTGCGTGGATCTCCTGGAACTCACCGTGCGGCAGGCGCACAATGCGTCCGGTTTCCCGGCCGTGCAGGGCGATCTCGCGGTCCTTGCGCTGCAGCGCCAGGGCCACGCGCTTGGTCACGATGAAGCCGAGGATCGGGCCGATGAAGAACAGTGCACGCAACCAGTACGTCACGTCGTTGAGGGCAACCTCAAAGTGCGTGGCGATCAAGTCGGAGCTTGCTGCTGCCCACATGACGCAGTAGAAGATGAAGCCTGCAACGCCAATGGCGGTGCGGGTCGGAGCGTTGCGCGGTCGGTCAAGCACGTGGTGCTCGCGGTTATCGCGGGTGACCCAGCGTTCGATCCACGGGTACATGAACAGCAAGGTGAACACGATACCGGCGGGGATCAGTGCCGGTGCGAGAACGTTCAGCGTCAGTGTGTTCACGCCCCAGGGGAACGGGATGTGCCATTCCATCGGGATGTTGAACAGCCAGCCCGGCATGAGGCGCAGGGCGCCATCAACCCAACCGATGTACCAGTCAGGCTGAGTGCCTGCGGAAACGGGGGAGGGGTCATACGGGCCGTAGTTCCACACCGGGTTGATCTGGATGAACGCGGAGATGGCGGCGATGATGCCAAAGACGATGAAGAAGAAGCCGCCAGCCTTCGCTGCATATACCGGGCCGAGGGGATAGCCGACGACGTTGCGGTCGTTGCGTCCCGGGCCGGGGTACTGGGTGTGCTTGTGAATGACAACCATGAACAAGTGGATGGCGATCATCAACAAGATCATCGCAGGCACCAGCATGATGTGCATCATGTAGAGCCGGCCAATGATGGCCGTTCCGGGGAATTCGCCACCAAACAGGAAGAAGGAGATGTAGGTTCCAACGATCGGAATGGACTTCACCACGCCGTCGATGATGCGCAGGCCGTTTCCTGAGAGCAGGTCATCGGGCAGTGAGTAGCCGGTGAAGCCCGCAGCCAGCGAGAGGATGAGCAGGACACCGCCAACAACCCAGTTCATTTCACGGGGCTTGCGGAACGCGCCGGTGAAGAAGACGCGCAGCATATGCACGGCTACCGAGGCGACGAAGAGCAGTGCCGACCAGTGGTGGACCTGGCGCATGAACAGGCCGCCACGAATTTCAAAGGACAGGCGGAGTGTCGAGTCATAAGCGACTGACATTTCCACGCCCTTGAGCGGCACGTACGGACCGGTGTAGTGGGTCTCGGCCATTGACGGGTCAAAGAAGAACGTCAGGAAGGTGCCCGAGAGCAGCAGGATGACGAAGGAGTACAGTGCCACTTCGCCGAACATGAAGGACCAGTGGTCGGGGAAGACCTTCCGGCCGAATTCACGCAGGATTCCCGATCCGCCAACGCGCTCATCAACAAAGTTGGTGATGCGGCCGGCAGGCGTCTTGGGTTCAAACGGTGCTTGCGTTGCAGTAGTCATGTTTAGCCACGCTCCCAGAAGCTAGGACCAACAGGTTCATGGAAGTCGCTCTGGGCGACCAGGTAGCCCTCGGCGTCAACTGTGATGGGCAGCTGCGGCAATGGGCGGACGGCAGGGCCAAAGATGACCTTGCATTCCTGCGTCAAGTCAAAGGTCGACTGGTGGCAGGGGCACAGCAGGTGGTGCGTCTGCTGCTCGTAGAGAGCAACGGGGCAGCCCACGTGGGTGCAGATCTTGGAGTACGCAACGATGCCGTTGTAGCCCCAGTTCTCCCGGCCCTTGGAGGGGCTGAGGTCTTCCGGGTTCAGGCGCATGAGCAGTACAACTGCCTTGGCCTTTTCGTTCAGCTTGCCCTCGGTGAGCTTGTTCAGTGATTCTGGAATCACGTGGAACGCTGAGCCGATGGTGACATCTGAAGCCTTAATGGGCGTTCCGTCGGGATCGCGGGCGAGACGCTCGCCTTCCTTCCAGAGCGTGTGGCGCAAGGAGTTACCGGGCAGCGGGCCGAGGTCGCGGAAGATCGCTATGGCCGGCAGCGGAGCCAGGGCCACGGCGCCGATGAGGGTGTTACGGATCAACGGACGACGCTTGATGCCGGTTTCCTCGACGATGTCGTCAATGATCTGAACGGCTGCCAGGCGGTCTTCCTCGGTGCGCAGCTCGTGGCGGTCCTCAGCCACTTCATGGTCAGGCATGAGGGCGCGGGCCCAGTGAACGATGCCTGTTCCAATGCCGAGCATGGCAAATGCCACGCCTAGGCCCAAGAAGGTGTTCTGGATACGCAAGGTTGCGATGGTGTCATCGAGCCGGACGCCAAAGTAGCCAACGAAGAACACCAGCGTGCCAACGATGGAAATGATAAACAGCCATGCCACTTGGCGCTCGGCGCGCTTTGCCGCCTTGGGGTCCGTATCAGCCAGTCGCAGACGATGTGGAGGCAGTCCCGGATCTTGGAACTTATCCACCTCGTCGTGACCAGCCTTAGCTACGGCGTCCGAGCTTGTCGGCGAGCCGTCACTATGGTTGCCCATAATCCCCTCATCCTTCTCTTATCCCGGAACGGTCCCGGGGTCGTAATGTATGTTTCTCGCGGCTGCTACTGCAGCCAATAAATCTGGGGCTTCTTGTTGTTAGGAAGTCCGGGAAGTCAGCCAGATGGTGAAGCCAATGATGACGCCCAGGACGGCGGTCCAGAGGAACAAGCCCTCGGATACCGGACCCAGTGAGCCAAGCTTGGCGCCGCCGGGCGCTCCCTGGTTTTCAATGGTGTTCAAGAAGGTGATGATGTCGCGCTTGCCCTCAGGGGTGATGTTTGCATCGTTGAAGACCGGCATGTTCTGCGGTCCCGTGATCATCGCGCTGTAGATGTGGCTGTTGGACACACCTGCCAACGGCGGTGCGAACTTTCCACGGGTCAGTGCGCCGCCTGCTGCGGCAGCGTTGTGGCACATGGCGCAGTTCACGCGGAAGAGCTCGCCGCCGACTGCTGCGTCGCCCTTGCCATCGATGTACTGCTCTTCGGGCAATGCCGGGCCGTTACCCAAAGTGGCAACATAGGCTGCCAGTTCGCGTGTCTGCTCGGTGTTGAACTGCTCGGGCTTCTTGCGCGCCTGGGGTCCTTGCATCTGCATGGGCATGCGGCCCGTGCCGACCTGGAAGTCCACGGCTGCGGCGCCGACGCCGACCAGGGGCGGTCCTGCGTTCGTGCCGCTGGCGCCCATTCCGTGACAGGTGGCGCAGTTGGCGACGAAGAGCTTCTCGCCCTCGTTCACCTGCTGCGCCGTAAAGGTGGTGGTATCGGCCTTGGCCTCATTCACGGTTGTGACAACGGCGTATAGCCCACCTGTCAGCATGAGACCCAGCACTAGCAGCGCTAGTGCGGCCAGCGGATGACGTCGCTTCTGCGAAAGTGCCTTCACTTGGTGGTTCCTTTGATCTATATCCAGCAGCCCCTGGTGAGGGCCGCAAATGCTTGCTCTTACTTGGTTGAAACGAGCTTTTTTGTGAGCTTACTTCAGGACGTAGATGACCAGGAAGAGGCCAATCCACACGACATCCACGAAGTGCCAGTAGTAAGAAGTCACGATCGCGCTGGTGGCTTCGAAGTGTCCAAACTTCTTGGCCGCGTAGGCGCGCCCGACGATGAGAAGGAATGCAATAAGGCCGCCGAGGACGTGCAGGCCGTGGAAGCCCGTAGTCATGTAGAAGGCAGAGCCATAGGGGTTTGAGTTCAGGGTTACGTGCTCGGAGGTCAACATGGCGTACTCGGTCGACTGACCGGCCACGAAGATTGAACCAAGAACGAAGGTCAACAGGAACCACTCCGTCATTCCCCACTGGGAGAACTGGAAGAGGCGTCCGGTGCGGCGAGGCCGAAGGTTCTCCGCGGCAAACACGCCCATCTGGCAGCTGAATGAGCTGGAAACCAGGATGAGGGTGTTGACCAGGGCGAACGGGAAGTTCAGCTTGGCCGATTCTTCAGCCCACATTCCACCCGTGGTGGAACGCAGCGTGAAGTACATGGCAAAAAGGCCGGCAAAGAACATCAGCTCACTGGACAACCAAACAACGGTTCCTACAGAAACCATGTTCGGTCGATTCAGCGTCGGATGCGCCGGGGTACTGGGGGCATGGGTCGCAGTTGTCACATAGACATTATGTCTATAAAACGCCAGCAAACCCAATGCGAAACTCCGATTCGTGGATCTTTTTCTACAAACTTGCGAAATTCTGGTGTATTCACAGCTTAAACCCAGATGCGTATGCACAACACGCCACACGTGTCAATGGTCACAAACGGTGTTTGGGGCCCTGTTTCGACTAATCTTTGAGAGTGAATCCTCTCCAAAGCGCGTCCGCCGACTCCCACACCTGGCCAAACCTGATCGCCGCATTGATTGCTGGCGAGGACCTGAGCCAGGACGCAACGAACTGGGCGATGAGCACGATCATGGCGGGAAACGCCACCGACGTGCAAATTGCCGGGTTCCTCGTGGCCTTGCGCGCCAAGGGGGAAACGGTTGGCGAGGTCACCGGCCTGGTGGAGGCAATGCTTTCCAACGCCCGGCCCCTGCAGGTGCCCGGGGACGCCCTTGACATCGTTGGCACCGGCGGGGACAGGCTCAATACAGTCAACATCTCCACCATGGCAGCCCTCGTCTGCGCCGGTGCCGGCGCGATTGTTGTCAAGCACGGAAACCGGGCGTCGTCGTCGTCGGCAGGTTCCGCCGACGTCCTTGAGAAGCTCGGCGTGCGGCTGGACCTTTCCCTGGAAAAGGTCGCCCAGGCAGCCGCCGACGTCGGCATCACCTTTTGCTTCGCTAACTTCTTCCACCCGTCCATGCGCCACGCAGCCGTGGCCCGAAGGCAGCTTGGCGTCGCAACCGCATTCAACCTGCTCGGGCCGCTGACAAACCCAGCCCGCGTTGCCGCATCGGCGATTGGTGTTGCCGATGCCCGCCTGGCGCCCCTGGTCGCCGGGGTCCTTGCCGCACGCAACGTGCGGGCCCTGGTGTTCCGTGGCAGTGACGGCCTGGATGAATTGACCACGACGGGCACCTCCACCATCTGGGAGGTGCGAAACGGTGCAGTCACCGAAAGCTCCTTTGACCCCCTTGACCTGGGCATTGCCCGGGCGACGATTGAAGACCTGCGAGGCAAGGATGCCGAATTCAACGCCGGCGTGGTGCGCCGCATCCTCGACGGTGAACGTTCGCCCATCCGTGACGCCGTGGTCCTGAACGCCGCTGCCGGCCTCGTGGCCTACGACAGGGCCGCTTCGGGGTCGTTGCTGGCACGCATGAAGTTTGCCATGGCCCGGGCCGAAGCCGCCATCGACAGCGGTGCCGCATCGCACGTGCTCAAGAGTTGGGTTGCCCTCAGCATCGAGGCGTAAACGGGGCAGTTAAAAAGCGCGACCCGTTCCATCGGCCATCGCCGGCGGAACGGGTCGCTTTCGTCGTTTCAGGCCAGAGCCAGTGCGGCCTGTCCGGCCCGCTCGACCAACGCCGCGTCTGTGGCGAAGTAGCTGGGATCCTCGGCCAGCGCGGCCCCTGTCAAGGGGCCAGGTGGCTGCTGGCCGACTGTGCGCTTGGCCGAAAGGTGCACGTTGCGCAGCCCGGCGGCGTGGAAGGTTGCGAAGTCGGCGATCTGGACACCGCCACCGGCCATGATCGCCAGGCGGCCCTCGGCAGCGTCGTGCATGGCGATGAGCTGGGCGAGGCCATCGCCGGCCCGGGCTGCTCCGCCGGAGCTGAGGATCCGTTGCACGCCAAGGTCCGCCAAGCGCGGCACAGCGGCAACTGCTCCTGCAAGGCCCAGGTGGTCCACGGCCCTGTGGAACGTGATGTGCAGGCCGTCGGCCGCCGCCACCAGGGTTTCCACTGTTGCGTAGTCAATGGCGTCCCCGGGCGTCAAGGCGCCGATGACAACCCCTGTCGCACCGCTGGCGCGCAGTTCCTTGATCTCGGCAACCATGAGGGCAACGGCTGCACCGTCATAGACGTAGTTTCCGGGACGGGGACGGACAAGCGTGTGGATGGGCAGGGCAGGTTCGGCGTTTCGCACGCTCTTGAGCAGTCCGTGTGACGGTGTCAGGCCGCCAAGTTGCAGGGCACAGCAAAGTTCCACCCGCGCCGCGCCATTGGCGGCTGCGAGCCGGGCACCTGGGACATCCTGGACAGCTATCTCCAGCTGCATCTCGCGGCTCAGTGGTCGAAGCCGAGGGAGAACGCCGCATCCAGGTCATGTTGGGAATAGGCGCGGAAGGAGATTTGTGTCGTGGTGGATACGACGGACTGGACCTTGGAGAGCTTGTCGGCGATGACGTCGGCCAGGTCCTCGTGCTTCTCGACGCGGGCGATCGCGATCAGGTCCCATTCGCCCGTGACGGAGTACACCTCGCTGATTCCGGCGAGTTCGGAAATTTCTTGGGCGGACTCGGGGATCCGTGTGGCATCAGTTTTGATCAAGACAAATGCGGTGATCACAGGTGTGTTCCTTCTCGTGTGGCGTTGCTAGCGGGGGGAAAGGCCTCAGGTTGATCGTAACTCAGCCGTTGCATGGTTTACGTCCGCCTGGTGCGTCGCGCCACAATTGTTGCGACGAGCCGGTGGCCCAGCAAAAACGCGCCCAGCACAAGGGTGGCGACCACAACAAAAGGCAGTTCCGCTGTGCTTCCGGAGAGGATGCGCAGGGCCATGCCACCGGCAACGGTGATCAACCACAGGCATACGCCCTGGGGCCATATCCGCAGCGGCGCCCGCCACATGCGGCACACCAGCCAGCCGATGGCCAGGGAAGCAAGGAACGGCCAGGCGGTCGCGAACACGCCTGCCGCCGTCAGTGATTCACTGTGCGAGCTGCGGCCGGACAGGGCGAAAATCGCGACGAGCACAAGGTCTGCCGCGCCGGCGTAGATAACGGGCAGGGAAAGGGGGGAGGATTTCGTTTGTGTCACCTAAGAATTTTACCCGTAAACTTGCGCCGGGCCCTTCCCGCCCGGATGAGCTGCCGGCCGGCCGCACGTCGAAAAGAACAAAATCCCCAGGAGGGCCCATGGAACAAGCAGGTGCCTGGCTGGTGCGGATGCTCTTGCTGCTGGCTGGAGTGGCGGGAGCCCTGTTGTTCTTGACCGGGACGATTTTTCTAACCAGCGGACACGCCATTGCCGGGGTGCTCCCACCCACCCTGGCCATTGTCGCGGGCGTGCTCCTGTTCCTGCTGTGGTTCGTGATCCACCTCGTGGGAAGCGGCAGCGTCACAGCCAAGCCACGACGCAGGCCACGCTAGCGGACCCGGCCCGGCTGGCATACTGATCAGGCCGGCCCTACTGGTCCCATACAAGTGTCCGGCTGCCGCAGGCCGCCTCCTCGGCCGTGGCCAGGGCGAGAGCCAGCTCGGCGACGCCCTGGCGGTAGGAGGCAACGCCGTCGAACGTGTCAGGGGACGCTGCCTTGAGGTCGGCCGCGGAGGCGACGGCACGGATCAAGGCCGATGTTTCCGGGATTCGGATGTCAGTCATGGTCGGAAAGTCGATGCTGAGGGCCGGGTCCAGCTCGTAACGGCTCCACCTGGCGATGAGGGCATCGTGGTCGACGGCGATGGCCGCGAAGGCGGCGTCCACCCCGCGTCGAAGAGCGGCTGCGGAAAGGTTGGCGTTGTGGCGCCGGGCACACCTGTCCGTAGCGGTTGCGGAGGCTGTGGCGACGGCCAGCAACGCCACGGAGGCCGAATTGCTGCCATGTGCCGGGATCAGGATCATGGGGGCAAGGATGCAAAGACCGGCAAAGGCGTACCAGAAGGCTGCGTCGGGATCCTTCCGCCTGCGGGCGCCAGTGCGGACAAGCCAAAGAGTTGCCGCGGCCGTCACCGCAACAAGAACCCCAAGTACCAAATAAACCATGTCGGCACCTCCGCTCGCCACGTCCGGCCGGCGAATCCCGGATGAAATGGCCGACCAAACAGTGTGCATGGCCCTAATCCATTTCAGGCCCAATATCGCCGAAGGTCAAGGGGTGGCGGGGCGAGCAGGTGAAAGCTGTGGACCCTCGGGCCGCGGGAATGAAACGTGATCGTGCTCAAACCGCCCTCCGGGTCTCAAGCACGGGCAGATTGATACCTGGATGACGTTTTCCCACCGCCTGTGCGCAGGGGTAACGGTTCGGCGGAATTTCCCACCCGGCCGATGTACATGCACGGGAACCGTCCTAGCGTTGAATGTGCCGGATCCTACGGCATTTGCCACTTCCCATGAGAGGGTGTTTTCCATGAAGTTCGTCAAGACCTGGCTGGCAATTGTGGGGTTGCTTGCTGCGTTTATTCTTTTCGCCCCTGCGTCGGCCCAGGCTGCACCGTATTGCGGGATCACGTGGGGTTCGCTGGCCAAGGCGGCGGGCACCGGTTCCAGCGCTCCCATCACCAATGTACGGGCCGGTCGGCACGACTGTTTCGACAGGATGGTTCTCGACATCTCGGGCCACGCCACCGGTTACAGCGCTGCCTACGTATCCACGGTTCACCGGCAGGGCAGCGGCACGGCTGTCGCGTTGCGGGGCGGCGCCTTCCTTCAGGTGACGGTCAAGGCGCCGGCCTACTATGTTTCCACCGGCGTCCCAAGCTACCTGCCGGCCAATCCGGCTGAGCTTGTCAACACCGCAGGCTTCGCCACCTTCAGGCAGCTGGCGCTGGCCGGCAGCTTTGAAGGCAGCACCACGCTTGGCGTGGGAGTGAGGGCGCGGCTGCCCTTCACCGTCTCCGTGCTTGACGGACCTGGGTCCACAACGCGGATCATCATTGACGTCGCCCACAGCTGGTAGGCGTCCACCGCCGTCGCGGTCCATTGCCGCAAGCACGACGGCGTGCTCCCCACCCAGATGGGGAGCGCGCCGTCGAGCGCTGGCTGCCGGCACAAGTTGGGGGCCAACTCCCAGCGCCACGCTTGTGATTCGGGCGTAATCTGAAAGCATGACACTCACTGTTGGGCCGTGCTGGCCATGAACCGCCGCTGGGTGCGGTGGATTCCTGCTGTGGCCATGCCCGCCGTTGTGGCCGCCGTTGTGCTGGCCGGGCCGCTGCAGGCACAGACGCCCGTCACCCTTTCCACCAAGACCGGTGAGCAGGTGCTTCAGATGCTGGCTGGCAGCCGCGTCCAGGCCCTGTCCGGCACCTTGGCGCAAACCGTTGACCTTGGCCTGCCCCAGCTGCCAAGCGTGGGTCCCGGCTCGGCCCCGGCGACAGGTTCCGGAGCCGCTGTCGACCTCGGCCAGCTGGTGGAGTTCCTGGCTGAACCCCACACCGCGCGCATTTACGTGGACGGGGCTGGCAACGAGCGCCTGCAGGTCCTTGACAGCATGGCCGAACGTGACATTGTCCGCCGGGACAACATCGTCTGGACCTATGATTCCGCCACCAACTCGGCCACGCAGCTGACACTGCCCACAACCCCTGTGCTGGGGCCGGTATCGGCGGCCGGACCGATGGAACAGACCCCGGCCGTGATGGCCGCGAACATCCTGAAGAACCTTGACCCCGCCACCACGGTCAGCGTCGGGGCCAATGTGAAGGTCGCCAACCAGCCCGCCTACAACCTCCAGCTGGTGCCAAAGTCAGCAGATACCCTGATTGCCAAGGTCTCGATCGCCGTGGATGCCAACAACGGCATGCCGCTGCGGGTCACGGTGCTGGCCAAGGGGCAGGCGAAGCCCGCCATCGAGGTCGGCTTCAGCGAACTGACGCTGGCGGCCCCGCCGGCATCGATGTTTGACTTCACGCCCCCACCGGGGGCAACCGTCACGAAGCAGGCAGTTCCGAACCCGGCAGCCGGTGGCCCCTTGCAACCCGGGGCCGCCGCGCCCGGGACTGAATCCAAGCCGGTCGCGTCCAAGGCAGCCACCTCGGGGACCGGGTGGTCCGCCATCGTTCAGGCACCTGCCGGGACCGTCCCCGCCGATATGCTTGGCGCGCCGGCACTGGCCCGGGTGCTGCAAACCGTTCAGGGCGGCAGCGCGCTCTCCACCTCCTTGTTCAATGTCCTCATCACGCCCAGCGGTGCGGTCTATGCCGGAGCCGTCCCGTTGGCGGTACTGCAGCAGGCTGCGGCCGCGAAGTGAGCGCCGGCACTGCGGGTGGCGGCAGCGGCACCCTTGGTGCGCCGGCCATTGAAACCCGCGGCCTCAGCAAAAGTTTTGGCACCCAGCACGCCGTCGCAGGCCTTGACCTGATGGTGCCCTCCGGCTCCGTCTTTGGTTTCCTTGGCCCCAACGGATCGGGCAAGACAACCACCATCCGCCTGTTGCTGGGCCTGGCCAACGCCACAAGTGGAACGGCGGACGTGCTGGGCCTGCCCATGCCGCGCAGGCTCGATGCCGTGCTGCCACGAGTTGGCGCGCTCGTGGAGGGTCCGGCGTTTTACCCTTTTCTGTCCGGCCGGGCCAACCTGCACCGTCTGGACGCGGCGGATCCACACTCGTCACCGTCAACTCGCACGTCCCGCGTGGATGACGCGCTGGACCGGGTTGGCCTGGGTGCGGCTGCAGGCAAAAAGGCCAAGGCATATTCGCTGGGGATGAAGCAGCGGCTGGGCCTGGCCAACGCCTTGTTGCGCCCCCGCGAGCTCATGGTCCTTGATGAGCCGACCAACGGCCTTGACCCCCAAGGAACCCGCGAAGTCCGCAGCCTTATCCGCTCCCTCGCGGCGGAAGGGACCACAGTGTTTGTCTCCAGCCACCTGCTGGCCGAGGTGGAACAAATCTGCACCCATGCAGCCGTCATGCGTGCCGGGACCCTGGTGGCACAGGGCACCATGGCTGAGCTCAGGGCCGACGGAACACCCCGTGTCGTGGTCCTGACGCCCGACGCCGGGGCCGCCCGCAGCGTCCTGGTGCGGCTGGGGCTGGTCCCCGGTGCCGCGGATCGAGGCCATGCCGACGGGGAACTTGTCACGGCCGCGCTTCCGGCTGCCGTTGCGGCCGAGGACATTGTGGCCGCACTGGTGCAGGCAGGCGTGCGGGTCCGCGGATTCACCCTTGACGCCGGCAGCCTCGAGGACAGGTTTGTGGAACTGACGGGGGAGGGGTTTGAGGTTGCCCGCTGACCCAGCCCAGGCGAACCGGCACGAGGCAGGCCCGCAGGCACGCCAGCCAGCCAACCGCAGCCGGACGTGGCCGCTGCTGGCCTCCGAACTGTCAGTCATGTTCCGCCGGCGCCGCACCTGGGCCATGCTGGCAGCGCTAGCTGCAATTCCGGTGTTGATTGCCGTGGCCGTCAGGCTGACGAATCACGACCATTCCGGTCACGGCCCCGCCTTTCTCGACAGGATCACCGGGAACGGCCTGTTTGTGGTGCTGACAGCGCTGGTCCTGTGCACCCCGTTGTTTCTGCCGCTCACCCTGGGTGTCGTGGCGGGCGACACCATCGCCGGGGAGGCTGGCCTGGGCACGCTGCGCTACCTGTTGGCGGCCCCGGCCGGGCGCCTGCGCCTGTTGCTTGTGAAGTATCTGGGAGCCGCCGCATTCGCCCTCGCTGCGGTGGCCGCCGTCGTGCTGGCGGGGACGGCCATTGGGCTGCTGCTGTTCCCGGTGGGGCCCGTGCCGCTACTCTCCGGGAATCTGGTGGACCCGTGGACGGCCGAGGGGCGGATCGTGCTGGTGGGCGCCTACGTTTTTGTTTCCCTCTTGGGCCTCAGCGCGATCGGGCTGTTCATTTCCACCCTGACGGACGTGCCTGTTGGCGCCATGGCGGCCACCATTGTCCTGGCCATCGCGGCCCAGGTGCTCGGCGCGCTGCCCCAGCTTGACTGGCTGCACCCCTGGCTGTTCAGCCATTGGTGGCTTGGCTTCGCCGACCTCCTGCGCGATCCCATCGAGTGGTCGTCGTTCGCAAGCAACGCCCTGCTGCAGCTTGCCTATGTGGCGGTGTTCGGTGCGCTGGCCTATGGCAGGTTCGCCACCAAGGACGTGCTGTCCTAAACCCCGGCGCTACCGTTCGGGTTCACTGCCGAGTTCGAAGCGGATGCCACGGACACTCGTCGGCACGATCTCAACGAACGTGTATTTCAGGGTCTGCAGCCACGGGAACAACGGCAGCTGGCTCACGACGTCGATCTCCGTCTGGGATTCAATGACACGGGCGGTGCCCTTCAAAACGACGCTCCAGGCCTCGGCTTCGGCCAGGCCGTCAATTTCAAAGGCCACCCTGTCATTGACCGTCAGCTCGGCCAACTTGGTCCCCGGGTTGGTCCGCATGAGCAGCTTTCGCTCATGCGCCAAAAAATTGATGGGGAAGATGTCAGGTTCGTTGCCGACGCTGAGCGCGAGCCGCCCGAAGCGTGAGTGTTCAAGGTACGTCCACGCTTCGTCGAGGGTCATGTCTTCGCCGGGGTGCTCATCGCTGCTCATGCTGTCATTATGCCTCACATTGGCCCTGCCGCAACTACCGTGGCACGCCTGCGCTTTCGCGCAGAACCACCGAGCCGGTGACGCTTGCCGACTGCTTTGCGGCGGGGGTCAGGGCCAACTGCGCGGCGATGCGCCCGATCTCCTCCAACGGAAGCCTGAAAGTTGTCAGACCCGGAAAGTGGTCGCGCAGGGTCGGAATGTCATCAAATCCCGCCACCTGCACGTCCTGGGGAATTCGCAGCCCACGAGAACGCAGGGCGGTCATGGCTCCGAGGGCCATCACGTCGTTGGCGGCAAGGAAACACAGGGGGGACCCGCCGTCGGACAGGAGGGCTGCCGTGGGGGAGTCGAGGTACTCCACGGTGGAATCGTGGCCGCCCTTGCTGGTGAACGCGCCATGCACGACGGCGACGGGCGCGCCGCCGGCTGCGGCGATCCTGTCCGTGAAGCCGGCAACACGGACGCGGGCGGTGTTGCGCTCGTGGGGCCCGGCGAGGATGACAAAGCGGTCCACGCCCTGCTCCAGCAGCGCACCGACAAGGGCTGCTGCGCCGTCGTGGTTCTCGACGTGGACCACATGGGCGTCGGCGATGGCGGACGCGCCAAGCGTCACGACCCGCCCGCCGTTGGCGACGTACTGCGACAGTGCCTTGATCAGGCGGGGGTCCTCGTCCAACAGGCGGGAGGCGGCAAGGATGATGGCGTCCGTCCGGTAGGAAATGAACGCATTGACGGCGGCGAGTTCGGCGCCTGCGGGGGAGCCGGCGTCGCCCTCGATGTCTGTGCTGGCGAGGAGCACCTGGTGGTGGGCATCGAGGGCGGCCTGCTGGACGCCGTGGGCGATCGCGGAAAAGTAGGGGTCGGCGATGTCGTGGACAACAAGCCCCACCAGCCCTGTGGTTGACCGGGCGAGGGCCTGTGCCTGGGCGTTGGCAACGTAGCCCAGCTCCGTGGCGGCGGCCTGGACGCGTTCGGCAATGCCGGCGGCGGGCTTTCTGGCGGATCCGTTGAGCACGCGCGATGCTGTGGCGAGCGAAACGCCGGCGTGTCTTGCCACTTCGGTGAGTTTGACGGGCACGGGAGGGTCCTTGTCTGGAAAATGTCTCGGGTCACGGTGTCAAATATTGGTCCTTGACCCGGCGGTCTTCACAGCATATATTGGAAAGCGCTTTCCAAACCTGGGGCCACGCCGGAACATCCAGCACCGGCCCACAACTTGATCCCGGAGAAAACAGTGAATCCAACAGCCACCAGTGAGCAGACCGCTGCACCAATTGCGCAGGCCACGGCCACGGGCGAAGGCGCCGGCAGCAAGAAGGTCATCCGCATTGCCATGAACGGCATCACCGGCCGCATGGGATACCGCCAGCACCTGCTGCGCTCCATCCTGCCCCTGCGCGATTCCGGGCTCACGCTGGAGGACGGCACCAGGATTGCCATCGAGCCCATCCTGGTGGGCCGCAATGAAGCCAAGGTGCGCGAACTGGCGCAGCTGCACAACGTTGAGCACTGGACCACCGACCTGGACGCTGTCATCGCCGACCCCGCAGTCGACGTCGTTTTCGACGCCTCCATGACGAGCCTGCGAGCCGCCACCTTGAGGAAGGCCATGGCCAACGGCAAGCACATCTTCACCGAGAAACCGACGGCCGAAACCCTGGAAGAGGCCATCGAACTGGCACGCATCGGCAAGGAAGCAGGCATCACCGCAGGCGTCGTGCACGACAAGCTGTACCTGCCCGGCCTGGTCAAGCTGCGCCGCCTGGTCGATGAAGGCTTCTTCGGCCGCATCCTCTCCATCCGCGGCGAGTTCGGCTACTGGGTCTTCGAGGGCGACCACCAGGCCGCCCAGCGCCCCTCGTGGAACTACCGCAAGGAAGACGGCGGCGGCATGACCACCGACATGTTCTGCCACTGGAACTACGTCCTGGAAGGCATCATCGGCAAGGTCAAGTCCGTCAACGCCAAGACAGCAACCCACATCCCGGCCCGTTGGGACGAGGCCGGCAATGAGTACAAGGCAACCGCGGACGACGCCGCCTACGGCATCTTCGAACTGGTTACCCCGCAGGGCGACGCCGTCATCGGCCAGATCAACTCCTCCTGGGCCGTGCGCGTCTACCGCGATGAACTTGTCGAATTCCAGATTGACGGCACCCACGGCTCGGCTGTTGCCGGCCTGAACAAGTGCGTCGCCCAGCAGCGCGCCCACACCCCCAAGCCCGTCTGGAACCCGGATCTGCCCGTCACCGAATCCTTCCGCAGCCAGTGGCAGGAAGTCCCTGCCAACGCCGACCTGGACAACGGCTTCAAGCTGCAGTGGGAAGAATTCCTGCGCGACGTCATGGCAGGACGCGAACACCGCTTCGGCCTGCTCTCGGCGGCCCGCGGAGTCCAGCTCGCCGAGCTCGGCCTGCAGTCCTCCGAGGAGCGCCGCACCCTGGACATTCCCGAAATTGAGCTGTAGCCATGCCAACTCCCAATGAATGCATCACGCTGACGCTTCCGCTGGCGGATGGCGGACTTGAAGCACTGACACTGAATGAAACCGGCCCGTGGCGCAAGCCCACAGGTCTGATCCGTTCGCGCAAGGTGTATGCGGCAGCGCATGTCACCGCCAACGTCCTGGGCAATAATGTCCCAGGCGCCCCGGCAGACATCGACTGGGACTCCACCTTGAACTTCAGGCGCGAACTGTGGAGCTGGGGCGTGGGCATTGCCGACGCCATGGACACGGCGCAGCGCGGCATGGGCCTTGACTGGTCCGCCACTCGGGAGCTCATCAACCGCTCAGCCGCCGAGGCCGCGCTTTTCGCTTCCCCGGAGCGGACCGTGCGCGACCTTCTGGCCTGCGGTGCCGGAACAGACCAGCTGAACCTGGCCGACGTCGAACCCGGCGAGGCGGGACTGGAAGCAGTGCTTGCCGCCTATCGCGAGCAGATTGCCGTCGTCGAGGCCTCAGGCGCCAAGGTCATCATTATGGCCTCCCGTGCCCTGGCCAAGGTTGCCAGCGGCCCCGCGGACTACCTTGGCCTTTACGGCACCTTGCTGTCCGAGGTCAGGGAACCTGTTGTCCTGCACTGGCTGGGCACCATGTTTGACCCGGCCCTTGCCGGCTATTGGGGCAGCGATGACGTCGCCGCCGCAACCGCAACCTTCCAGATGCTCATCGATACCCATGCAGCGAAGGTCGACGGCGTGAAGGTTTCGCTGCTCGACGCCGGACACGAGGTTGCGCTGCGGGCAAGCCTCCCTGCCGGGGTGCGCCTGTACACTGGGGATGATTTCAACTACCCGGAGCTCATTGACGGCGCGGGTTCACATTACTCCGACGCCCTGCTGGGCATCTTCGCCGCGATCGCCCCTGCCGCGTCGACCGCGCTGCAGGAGTACGACGCCGGCCGCCCCGCCGAAGCCCGCGCCATCCTGGATTCCACCCGGGATCTTGGCCTGCACATCTTCGAGGCACCGACGTATTACTACAAGACAGGCATCGCCTTCCTCGCCTGGCTCAACGGCTACCAGCCCGGCTTCCAGATGATCGGGGGCCTTCACTCGGGGCGCAGCGTGAACCACCTGGTCACGCTGTTCCGCCTCGCCAACACCGCAGGACTGCTGCTGAACCCGGAATTGGCTGCCGTGCGCATGGCAGGCTTCCTCAACACGGCGGGCTTAGAGTCGGTCGCGACCATCACTGACGGTGCGAACGCATGAGCACGTTCGAGAAGCTCTCAATCAATACGGCAACCATCAAGAAGGCCTCGCTTGCCGAGGCGCTTGAGTTGACGGCAGCCGCGGGCCTGTCCCACATCGGCTTGTGGCGGGACAAGGTGGCCGAGGTCGGGCTGGCCGCGGCCGTTGAGATGGTCAGGGCCTCTGGGTTGCAGGTTTCAAGCCTGTGCCGCGGCGGCTTCCTGACAGCAGCCGACGGCCCCGGCCAGGCTGCCGCCCTGGCGGACAACAAGGCCGCAATCCTGGAGGCCAAGGCGCTGGGCACCACTGAAATCGTCATGGTCGTTGGCGGCCTGCCCGACTTCAGCGTCTCACCGGGCGCCGTTGACGGGGGAGGAACCGCGGTTGCCGTGGCCGGGGGCAAGGACCTTGTGCTGGCCCGCCAGCGCATGGCGGACCGCATCGCCGAGCTGGTGCCCTTCGCCCTTGAGCACGGCGTCCGCCTTGTCCTTGAGCCGCTGCACCCCATGTTCGCCGCCGACCGGGCCGTCCTCTCGACGCTCGGGCAGGCGCTCGACCTGGCCGCTCCGCACCCCGTGGAGGCCGTCGGCGTCGTCGTGGACACCTTCCACGTGTGGTGGGATCCGGCGCTGCGGCAGCAGATCGCCCGCGCTGGAGAGGAGGGCCGCATCGCCTCCTACCAGGTGTGCGACTTCAACCTGCCCATCGCCGCGGACGCGCTGCTGTCGCGCGGGTTCATGGGCGACGGCGTGATCGATTTCCCTGCGATCGGCCGGTGGGTTGCCGAGGCAGGTTACGACGGCGTGGTGGAGGTGGAGATCTTCAACGAGGACATCTGGAACCTTCCCTTTGCCGAGGTCATTGAAACCGTCAAGGCGCGTTACGCCGTCTTGGTTGCCCCGCAGTTCTCGCGCCGCTAGTTCCCGTTCCTCCCCGTCTAGAGCAAGCTCTTCCGGACTCCACGGAACGGGTGCGCTGGCCGTGGTCCACCCACCGCGCTAGGAATCCTGCACGGGGTCGTCAGCGCAGACGGGGGTCGAAACAAATCCCCGGACGACATGCAGCATGAGCGGTGAATAAGCCGCCACGACCGTGGCGAAGGCTGTTTCGTCGCTGGACAGCAGCCTAGCCACGATGTTAAAGTCCGCGTCCACGCCTGCCTTGGTGCCCTGACCGTGCGCCTGACGCGACACAGGGCCCGTCATCCGGCGACCCAAATTTCGGCCTTCGTGTGACGAATGGGCGCGCAGGCCCCCTGTCCCCTTCGACCCTCACGTTGAGCCTGGTTGGCGCAGTGACAGGGCTTCCCGCCGACAACGGTTCAGGAATCGAGGGAATCGCAGTCTTCTAGGGCAGCAATGCCGGCCTCCACAAGAGGACAACACCAAAAAGCGGCCCCCAAGCAATTGGTTGGGGGCCGCTCTTTTCATGCCTTTCGGCACGGTTGGCTAGATGCTACCGGCCCTTGACCATGATGCCGTTGCGCGTCATCGACTCCGCGTAGGCCTTTGCCGATTCCAGCAGCCACTGCTCCTGGCGCTCGGGGGAGCCGGCAAAGCTGCGCCCGGAGAGCGAGCGGACTTTGTAAATGCCGAAGCCGCGCTTGTACAACATGGGGCCCTGGGCCTTGAGCAGCTGGTCTGCCAGGCGGTGCGCCTCGGTGCCGTGGGCAACCAGTGCTGACGCACGGGGGACCATCGTGAGGAACTTGACCAGCGGACGCAGGCCCTGCTCGATCTGGGGCGCCGTCAGGCGGCCGTTGGCTTCGCCCGGGGTGAACCAGGGGTGTACGTTCCACGGCATGACATAGCTGGGGCGCAGGCCAAGCTGCCAGTGAATGCCGAGCAGGCGGGTTGTTGCCTGCTCGTCGCCTGCGGTGATGAAGCCCGAGGGGTCCATCTCGCCAACATTGGAGAACAAGCTGATGATCTTGCATTCATCGACATCGTGGACCGGATCCACGTAGGCCACCTGCTGCTCGGGCCGGGCTTCGGCCAGGGTGTCGCAGAGTTCGGTGATGGGGGCAATGTTCTCGTCATAACGACGATCCCAGAGCTGGTCACGCAGTGTTTCAGTGGCCACAGATGTCATTGAGGTTTAGATCTCCTTAGAGGGATGGGGTGAATGCGGCAGCTTCCCACCTAGGGGTATGTCCGACTTTCAACCATAGCAATTTCCCTTGTCCACCGCTCTGCCGGGCGTGTGCTAAGGAGAGGGAGAAAGTTCGGATTGTGAGAAAGACAACAGGACAAAACAAGCGGATTGGAGGCCCTTCAGCGGCTGCGATGCCCTCAGTCACCGCGCCTGGCGTCCCGGCGCCTCCTGGCGCGGATCGCCGAGACCGCAACCGCCGCCGCGCCAAAGGTGGCCAGCCACTTCAGGGCACGGGCTTCTGCTGACTTCCTGACCGGCTGGTCCCCGTCTTCAGCCTCGCCCTCAAATCCGGTTCGAAGCCGACGCCCCTGCTCAACGAGCAGAAGTTCCTTCTCCTTCTTCTTCGTGCTGGCCGTCGTTTCCCTGGGAGGCAGCTGCAGTTGTTCTTCCGCCCTGATGCCTGCCTGGAGTTCGCGCACGCGCTCCAATTCGGCGTCGACCTCGGCACCCAGGAGCAGCACGAGATTGATGATCCAAAGCCAGAGGAGCAGGATGATCATGCCGGCAATTGCGCCATAGGTTTTCTCGTATTTCGAGAAATTGGCCAGATACACACCAAATCCCGCCGATGCCAGGACGAGGGCCAGCAGGGCCAACGAGGCCCCCACGCTGATCCAGCGAAACCGCGGCTGCCTGACGTTGGGTGTGAAATAGTACAAAACGGCTATGAGAACCACGGCAAGGACTGCCACAACCGGCCACTTGGCAATGGACCACACGGTGATAGCCGCATCACCGAGTCCCACGGCGTTGCCGACGGCGGCGGCAACGGGACCGGACAAAACCAGCAGGAGGGCGATGGTGGCCACCAGCAGGACGGCAGCAAGCGTGACAAGCAGCAGTGCCGGGCGCAACTTCCAAACCGGCCGGCCCTCGTCGGTGCCATAGATTTTGTTCATGGCCCGGCTGAAGGCACCCACATACCCTGACGCCGACCAAAGGGCCGTCACAATGCCCAGTGCCAGGGTCCAGCCGGCTGCCCTTGAACCTGTCAACTGTTCGACAGGTTCCCTGATGGTTTCTGTGACGGAAGGGCCCGCGACCCTGCCCACCAGGTCCAGCATGAGGGCTGAGGTGTGTTCGGCCTGGCCCACGAGTCCCACAATGGAAACCAGGGCCAAAATGGCCGGAAAGAGCGACAAGATGCCGTAATAAGTCAGTGAAGCGGCCATGTCCGTGCCGGCGTCCGTGCCGAACTTGTTCATTGAGCGTTTGGCCACGTACTTCCATGACCTGGCAGGCAGCTGAGTCGGGTTTTTCGGCTTGCGCACGTCGTCGGGGGCAGGAGCGTCAGCTTTTGCGGCAGCGCTTCCTGCTCCGGCGGTGGTGTGCACTGCCTCTGCGCGGGTGTCCACAGACAACCCCGGCTAGGCCGAGTTCTTGCTGCGGCCAGTGATGGCTCCGACAGCACCCACGTCTAAGCCCAGAACTATCCAAGCGATGAAACCCATTGCTTCTCCTAAAAATTGAAAGTGCAGCTTCTCCGGCACCTTTGTCTCCCACAATGCCATAACCGCAAAGGCGGTGAAGCATTGTTCCACGCTAGAGATCTTCCGGCGGCCTGGCTACCCCGCGCGCTGATCCTGGGTGAGCCTGGCCTCATGGACACGGACCTGCCTGAACGCGCGTATTCGACACCGATGCGGCGTTGACGGCAAAATGGAACGATGCCGAACGTAGATCCGCAATCCCTCCAGCAGCCCTGGGTCACGAACTACCAGCCGGGCGTGCCCGCCGACATTGAGCTGCCAAGGGAGTCCCTCGTGGCAATGTTCGAGCGCTCGGTGCAGGAGGCCGGCGGCCTCCCGGCTATGGAATTCTTTGGTCGCCGCACCAGCTATCGGGACCTGGGGGAGGCGGTGTCCAAGGCCGCGGAAGGTCTGCGGCGCCTTGGTGTCAAGGCGGGCGACCGTGTTGCCTTGATCCTGCCGAACTGCCCCCAGCATGTGGTGGCGTTCTACGCCGTGCTGCGGCTGGGCGCCGTCGTGGTGGAACACAATCCGCTCTATACGTCCCAAGAGCTCCGGCACCAGTTCGAGGACCACGGCGCGCGGGTTGCCATCGCCTGGGACAAGACTGTGCCTGCGCTCCAGGGGTTCGCGGACGACGTCGTCATTGACAGGATTGTCTCGGTCAGCCTCCTCTCGGAATTTCCCGCCATCAAGCGACTGGCCCTGAACCTTCCGCTGAAGCGACTGCGCGAGACGCGTGCGGCGTTGTCGGGCCCTGCTTCGGGGGCCATGCCGTGGCAGGAACTGCTGAACAGCCCCAGCCTGGACTCCGCGCATCCCCGCCCATCGGTGCACGATCTCGCCGTGATCGGCTACACCTCGGGCACCACCGGTCAGCCCAAGGGCGCCATGCTCACGCACTTCAACCTCCATGCCAATGCCCTCCAAGGCGAGGCATGGATGCAGGGCGCCGAGCTCGGCAAGGAGGTCCTGTACGCGGTCCTGCCCATGTTCCACGCGTTCGGGATGACCCTGTACCTCACGTTCGGCATCCGCAAGCAGGGACTGCTGGTCCTCTTCCCGAAGTTCGACACAGACCTGGTGCTGGCAGCCATGAAGAAATCGCCGGCAACCATCTACTGCGCCGTCCCGCCCATCTACGAACGCACAGCGGTTGCGGCCAAGGAAAAGGGCATCTCGCTTCGCTCGTGCAAGTTCTGCATTTCGGGGGCCATGAACCTGCCAGACCATGTGGTCAAGCTGTGGGAATCTGTCTCCGGCGGGCTCCTGGTTGAGGGCTACGGCATGACCGAATCGTCCCCGGTAGCCCTGGGCAACCCGTTCCACCCCACGCGCAGGGCCGGCACGATTGGCGTGCCGTTCCCGTCGACCCTGATGAAGGTTGTCGACGTCGATGACCCGGCTACGGACGTGGAGCAGGGGGAACCGGGCGAGTTGCTGCTCAAGGGGCCCCAGGTCTTTCAGGGCTACTGGAACAATGCCGCTGAGACCGCAAAGACACTCACCGAAGACGGCTGGTTGCGCACCGGCGACATCGTCACTGTTGACACCGAAGGCTTCACCACCATCGTCGACAGGGTCAAGGAATTGGTCATCACCGGCGGGTTCAACGTCTCGCCGTCGGAAGTTGAAGACGTGCTGCGCCGCCATGAATCCGTTGTCGAGGCTGCCGTGTTCGGCAAGTCGCTCGAGCGGGGAGGTGAAATGGTTGTTGCCGCTGTCCAGCTGGTGCCCGGGGTGGTACTTGATGAGGCGGCCCTGCGGGACCACTGCAAGGAACATCTGGCCCGGTACAAGGTGCCCGTGCGGATCATCGAGGTCCCGGACATGCCCCGCTCCATGCTGGGCAAGATTCTGCGCAAACAGGTCAAGGATACGTTGCTGCCGGATTTGTAGGCGTTGCCCAGCCCAGGCCCTTCCGCCCGCAAGGCGACAGGTCCAAAAGGTTCGCCAAAACGCCGGAAGTCAGCACTATCATGATCGTCGCCAACACCACCAGCACAACACCGGCGATGATCGCGAGTTTCTGGGTTTCCGTCATCACGTCAGGATACGGCTTTGGGAGAGTCCGGGTCTGTGAAGCCCGTCCTTGACGTGACCTACCGTCGAATCAAGGAGGCAGGAGCTTGCTGGCCAAACGGGGAAGCGAACCCGACGGCCGCCCGGCCTTGCTGATGGGCGCCATTGGATCCTGCAGCCAGTACCTGAGTGAAAAGCCCTGGGTACTGGCCGTCAGCCAGGTCCAAGGATAATGCCTCGTCCAAACTCAACCAGCGCACGTCGTCATGTTGATCTGGTGCCGCATTGATTATGTCGCCATGCCATTCATCGACCCGCCATAGCTCCAGTGAAGGCAAGGTTCTTGACGAGTTAATAGCGCGTCCCCGTCGGGTGGGGTGATCCAGTAGTACGCCCGGGTAACCACATGCTCCAGTGGGGAGCCGGATGCACCCTCGAAAAATCCAGCAAGCAAACGGCCTTGTGGCTCGAGAACACGTGCAATCTCGGAGGGAGCCTGAGGTAGCTCCGCGGGGACCAGATGAATCAGTGACTACCGCGCGAACACGCCGTCCAGGCCCTCATTCGCCACGGCACATGAGGAATGTAGGGACAACTCCCATGGCCCACTGCGCTATACACAGCGGTGAGGCTCCGTTGATGAACCATCAGCGCGGCGCGTCTTTGCTACCTGTGTGCCTTGCATCGACGCCATGAGCCCCTCGAAGTGAGACTCGGACTGTCGCGAGCCCGGATGGCGCACAGGCGCACGCCCGAAAGTGGAACGGGTTTCCGGGCAGTGCCTGAGGGGTGCCGGTCAAAGTAATGCGTCGGCGGTTCCTTTTCGTTGGGTTAGTGAATTCATCACGATGCGATCATCATCCCGCAGTGGGCACCCAGTGCTATTTTGGCAGGTGAGTGCAGTGGTTGGTTCAGAGCTGTGGTTCGCAACGCTGGCCTGCTTGCCGCGCTGGCGGTCGTCATGACGTCGCTTGCCACACGGGCGCTCGAGGCATGCCAACGCTCGGTGTAGGCGCAGTGCCGTCCCGCAGCGGTGGCCCCGATGGCATCCTGGCCCTGTTGCATCCCGCGCCGGAAAACTACACTTGCGGGAGGGACCCAACAAAAGGAAGTGTCAGCCAATGTTTGGAAACAGCAAGGCCTTCAGCGGATTCTCGGTCGGTGACACGGCAACTGCCCGTGCCTTCTACGGTGAAAAACTGGGGCTGGAGATCACCGAGGCGAACGGCATGCTGACCCTGCACCTGGCCGGCGGCGGGAACGTAGTGGTGTACCCGAAGGGGGAGGCCCACGAACCGGCCTCATTCACCGTTTTGAACTTTCCTGTGTCGGACATCGAACGTGCCGTCGACGCGCTGGCGGGAACCGGCGTCGAACTTGAACACTATGCGGGCACGCCGATGGAGACCGATGCCAAGGGCATCTTCCGCAAGGGCGGGCCGTTGATTGCCTGGTTCAAGGACCCCGCCGGGAACGTCCTGAGCGTCATCCAGGAATGAATGGCGCACCCCGCGACGGCACGCGGATGCCCGGAATGTGGACAATTCGGCGTTCCGCCTCTGCCGTTGTGTGAAAATGGAATGCATGCGCCCCATGCAGCACTCAAGCAAACTAGCCAACGTACGGTACGAACTTCGCGGACCGATTCTCCACGCCGCACAAAAAATGGAGGCCGAAGGGCACCGGATTTTGCGCATGAACTTGGGTGACACCGCGCCGTTTGGGCTTGAGGCGCCGGAGTCGATCGTCGTGGATGTGATCCACCACCTTCGCGGAGCGCAGGGCTACAGCGACTCCAAAGGCATCTTCTCCGCACGCACCGCCATATCGCAGTACTACCAGACCAAGGGTCTGATGAAGATCGGCGTGGACGATATCTTCATTGGCAACGGCGTCAGCGAACTCATCTCCATGACTTTGCAGGCCTTCCTTGAAAACGGCGACGAGGTTCTCATCCCCGCGCCCGACTACCCGCTCTGGACCGCGTCCGTTACCCTGACAGGCGGCGTGCCCGTCCACTACCTGTGCGAGGAAGACAACCATTGGTGGCCGGACATGGCCGACGTCGAAGCGAAGATCACGTCGAAAACCCGTGCCATTGTGCTTATCAACCCCAACAACCCCACGGGCGCCGTCTACCCGCGGGAGATCCTCGAGCAGTTCGTGGACCTGGCCCGCAAGCACGACCTCGTCATCTTTTCGGATGAGATCTACGAGAAGATCCTCTACGACGGGCGCACCCACATCCACATGGCCACGCTGGCCCAGGACGTGTGCATCCTGACCTTCAGCGGCCTCTCCAAGGCGTACAGGATGCCCGGCTACCGCGCGGGCTGGGTTGCCTTGTCGGGTCCCCGTGCGGTCATGGCCGGCTTCAAGGAAGCCTTGGAGCTCATCGCCTCGCTGCGCTTGTGCTCGAACGTGCCGGCACAGCACGCCATCCAGACATCCCTTGGCGGCTACCAAAGCATCGACGACCTGACCAAGCCCGGCGGCAGGCTGCGTGAGCAGCGCGACCGCGCCGCCGAGCTGCTGAACGCCATTCCCGGCGTTTCCTGTGTGCCCGCGGCGGGAGCCATGTACCTGTTCGTGAAGCTGGACCGAACCCTGTATCCGATCGAGTCGGATGAGAAGTTCGTCATCGACCTGTTGCAGGACCAGAAGATCCTTGTCTCGCACGGCACGGCGTTCCATTGGCCCACCCCCGACCACTTCCGTTTTGTGATCCTGCCGTCGGTCAGCGACATCGAAGAGGCCATCCGTCGAATCTCCTCGTTCCTTGCCGTCTACCGTCGCAAGGCGGAGCTGGCAATGGCGTCCGCCGGCCGGGAATAGTTCAGCCCAATCTGAAGTTCCCCAACTAGATGCAAACGCATATTCATGAGAAGTGGATGGAACTCCCGTGGCAATTGAGAACATAGAGCTGGGCCTTGACACCTTTGGCGACATTACCCTGGGTGCTGACGGCGCCCCCAAGCCCGCCGCGCAGGTGATTCGCGACGTCGTCGAACAGGCCATTCTGGCCGACAAGCTTGGACTGGACTACTTCGGCGTCGGCGAACACCACCGCGACGACTTCGCCATATCGGCACCCGACATGGTCCTGGCGGCCATCGCCGGGCAGACCGGACGCATCCGTCTCGGATCGGCCGTGACGGTGCTCAGCTCTGATGACCCCATCCGCGTCTTCCAGCGCTTTTCAACGCTCGACGCCGTTTCCAACGGCCGCGCCGAGGTCATTCTTGGCCGGGGCTCCTTCACCGAGTCCTTCCCGCTCTTCGGCTTCGACCTGGCCAACTACGAGGAACTCTTCGAGGAAAAGCTCGAGCTGTTCAGCGAGCTGCGCAAGGAGGGGCCCGTCACCTGGAGCGGCAACACCCGCCCGCCGCTGACCGATCAGATGGTCTACCCGCACACCGCCTCCGGAAACCTTTCGTCTTGGGTTGCCGTGGGTGGCAGCCCGCAGTCCGTTGTCAGGGCAGCGCACTACGGCATGCCGCTGATGCTGGCCATCATTGGCGGGGAGCCGCTGCAGTTTGCACCGTTCGCCGAGCTCTATCACCGCGCGCTGAAGGAATTTGGCCAGCCTGAACTGCCCATCGGCGTCCACTCGCCGGGCCACCTTGCAGAAACCGACCAGCAGGCGAAGGATGAGCTGTGGCCACACTACGCAGCCATGCACAACCGCATCGGCCGCGACAGGGGCTGGCCGGCCCTGAGCCGCGAAGAATTCGACGTCACGGCAGGACCAAGAGGTGCGCTCATGGTTGGTTCACCCGAAACCGTGGCCACCAAGATCACCACCGTGGCCAAGGCCCTTGGCTTGTCACGCTTCGACCTGAAGTTCAGTCACGGCACCCTGCCGCACGAGTCAATGATGAAGAGCATTGAACTCTACGCAACCGAGGTGGCCCCGCGGGTCAGGGAAAACCTGCGCAAGGGCTGACCTGCCACACTATCTGTAACGACGCCTGACCCCGGTTCTCAGCCCGGGGGATTGGCCCTGGGGCGAAGCTCTACGCTGGGCAGCCGCGGCGCCGGCAGCGGCGCATCGCTTTGCCCGTCGGGGAGGCTGAAGGATGTCACCCCGTCGGGGACAGGCTCCGGTTCACGCCCAATGGCGCCCTGCCATGCCGCGCGGAACGCCACAATCTCCTCGTGGCTGCGGCCCACAAAGTTCCACCACATGAGAATTGACTCTTTCAAAGGCGCACCCCCTATGAACAGCAGCCGCACAGGGGCGTCGCCCGCCCGAAGCTCCACGGAGCTCCGTCCGGTGCCGAGGTAGGCCAGTTCGCCAGGCTCCACCGGCGTCCCGTCAACCGAGGGGTTGCCCGCATCGACAAGGACGCCGTGCTCAAAGCCGGCGTCGACCTCCAGCGTGAGGGATGCCCCGGCGTCGAGACTGATCTCGGCACCCACCAGCGGCGTGAACGTCACGACGGGGGATTGCTGCCCGGCAACAGTTCCCAGAAACACGCTCACGGCGGCCCCCGGACGGTGGACCGGGACGGGGCTGTAGTGCTCGAAGGCCGGTTCGGTGAAGCGGGCGGAGTCGGGCAGGGCAACCCAGAGCTGGACGCCGTGCAGGATGGTGGTGCCGGGCGCGGAGTATTCAGAATGGCTGATTCCCCGCCCCGCGGTCATTAAATTGAGTTGTCCCGGGCGGACGGTGGCGTGATTTCCAGCACTGTCGGCATGGTTGATTTCACCCGCGAACAGCCAGCTGATGGTTTGCAGCCCCGTGTGCGGATGGGGCGGCACGGCCATGCCCGCCGTGGTGCGCACGTCATCGGGCCCGTAGTGGTCCAGGAAGCACCACGCCCCGATCAGCGAACGGTTGCGTTGGGGCAGCGTGCGGCGCACCGACATGGCGCGGGGGCCGCCCAGAGGGACAATCCGTGGCGTGAGGACCTCGACGCCGCCCGGCGCACCGTTCGTGGCGCCGGAACAAAGCAGTTCCTGAGGGTCGGTTTCAACGTTGCTCATGGCGTCATTTTCCCTTCACGTCGCCTGGGATATGTGAAAACTCTCTCGTTCCTTCCATGCTAGCTGTGCCCCCGCAACGGCGCAGCCGCGCGGCCCAGGGCGGGCGTTTCGGTTTTTGTTCACCCGCTGTTTGCCTTCCGTTCACCTTCGGGTCGGCATAGGGTGGCTAAAAGGTGTCGAAGGGGCAAACATTGGATGTTAAATAGTCGTAGTATCGATACTGTTGCCTTTCGACCAGTGCGCCCGCGCACGTGTTCAACCGGACTTTTCGCAGTCTCGCTTTTGACCCCTTTAGATTGGATCGCGGGTGGATCTCACCTTCATGGTCGTGCTTGTCATAGCACTGGCCCTCTTTTTTGACTTTACGAATGGCTTTCACGACACAGCCAATGCCATGGCAACCCCCATTGCCACAGGTGCCATCAAGCCCAAGACAGCAGTGGCCCTTGCCGCCGTTTTGAACCTGGTGGGCGCGTTTCTGTCCACCGAGGTGGCCAAGACCATCTCCGGTGGCATCATCAACGAAAGCGGGCCCCATGGCATCGCCATCACCCCGGAGATGATCTTTGCCGGGTTGATGGGCGCTGTTCTGTGGAACCTGTTGACGTGGCTTTTGGGCCTGCCGTCAAGTTCTTCCCATGCGCTTTTTGGCGGGTTGATCGGCGCCGCCATTGTTGGCACCTGGTCCTTCGGGGCAGTGAATTTCGCGGTGGTTGTTTCCAAGGTTCTCCTGCCAGCCATCCTGGCACCGGCCATTGCGGGCCTTGTGGCGTACCTGTGTACCAAGTTGGCCTACGGCATCACCCGCCGTTCAGATCCTGACTCCGGCGACAAGCTGACCCAAAAGCGCGGTGGTTTCCGTCGCGGCCAGGTCTTCAGCTCCTCACTGGTAGCGCTGGCCCACGGCACGAACGATGCCCAGAAGACCATGGGTGTGATCACCTTGGTCCTGGTGGCCTCCGGCTTGCAGACCGCTGGAACGGGTCCACACATCTGGGTCATCACCGCATGCGCCATCGCGATTGCAGGCGGCACCTACGCCGGTGGCTGGCGCATCATCCGCACCCTAGGTTCGGGACTCACCGACGTGAAGCCGGCCCAGGGTTTCGCCGCGGAAACAAGCACCGCAGCGGCCATCCTTGCCTCAAGCCACCTGGGCTTTGCCCTGTCCACCACACACGTTGCCTCGGGCTCCGTCATTGGTTCCGGCCTTGGCCGCAAGGGATCGACAGTCCGCTGGGGCGCCATCGGCAAGATCAGTCTCGGCTGGCTGTTCACACTGCCCGCAGCCGCCATTGTTGGTGGCCTGGCAGCACTGCTGATCCGCACCGGCGTGGTCGGCATCACCGTCGTTGCCATCCTGGGCCTTGGTGCCATCCTGTTCATGTTCTACATGTCCCAGCGGGATTCGGTCGACCACAACAACGCCATCAGCGATGTTGACGCCGTGGGCGAGGCCATGCACATTCCCAGCAAGAAGGAACGTGACAAGCTCGCTGCCAAAGCGCGCCTCGCCCAGAAGGTGGCCGAAAAGGCAGCCAAGCGTGCCGCTGAAACCGATACCGCGCGTGCAGCAGCGCAGACCGCCCTTGACCGTGCGGATACGGCGGTCCTTAGGGCCATGACCAAGGCTGCCGCGGACGCGAAGGGCCCCAAAGCCAAGGCTGGCGCCAAGAAGGGAAAGAAATGATTGACTGGTTCGGATTCGTCGTTGTCGCCCTCGTCACCTTGATCGGTGCCGGTTTTGTCGTCACGATGTACTCGCTTGGCGTTCGCCTGGGTGCCGTCAGCGACGACCCCGATGCGAGCTCACCGGGCGTCGCAAAATTCGGCTCCATCGTTTGCTACGGCTTCAGCATCCTGGCCGTTGCGTCAGGCATCGTGCTGATCGTGCCGCCGTTCTACAAGTTCGCCATGCACCTCTTCGGTGTTGACGTGTAGTTCTTTTCAACGTACGACGCCGGGCACCCGCCTTCCGCATAAAACGGAAACGTGGGTGCCCGGCGTCGAACGTTAACGAAGAAGGTGCGGCGATCAGTTGGAGAGGATCATGTTCGTGATGCGGCAGGTGGAGAGGCGGCGGCCGGCGTCGTCGGTCATGAGCACCTCGTGCGTGGTCAGGGTACGGCCCAGGTGGATGGGTGTGCACGTACCCGTGACGAGGCCGCTGGCGGCGCCCCGGTGGTGTGTGGCATTGATCTCAATACCCACCACCTTCTTGCCGGGCCCGGCATGGAATGCGGCAGCGAAGGACCCCAGTGTTTCGGCCAGGACCACGTGCGCTCCGCCGTGGAGAAGGCCGGCCACCTGGGTGTTTCCCGCTACGGGCATGGTGGCAATCATGGATTCAGTGGTCATCGTGGTGAACACGATGCCCATCTTCTCCACGAGCGGCCCCACCCCGTGCGTGGACAGCATGTTGTGAATTTCGGGCGGGATGCCTGCAGCCACCAGTTGATTCAGGTGCGGATTCGGTGTGAAATTATCGCTCATGATGACTAGGCTGGCACTTGTGAGTGAATCTGCCAAAACGGCTTCCCAGTCCACTGCAACTTCCACCCCCGGTTCAGGGGTCCCCGAAGGACAGACCCCGCGCCTTTTGGTTATTGACGGCCACTCGATGGCTTTCCGTGCTTTTTATGCACTGCCGCCTGAAAACTTCGCCACCGACACCGGCCAGCATACGAATGCCGTCCACGGCTTCACCTCGATGCTATTGACGATGA
The DNA here is from genome assembly GCF_046736435.1 of Arthrobacter sp. LAPM80. NCBI lineage: Bacteria > Bacillati > Actinomycetota > Actinomycetes > Micrococcales > Micrococcaceae > Arthrobacter > Arthrobacter sp. LAPM80. The sequence goes on along the minus strand of NZ_JBCHVD010000007.1, from coordinate 165,871 downwards.
TCCGCCAGCAGAAGCCCACCCACGTCGTTGTGGCCTTCGACCTTGACACGCCGACGTTCCGCTCGCTGGAATACACCGAGTACAAGGGCGGGCGCAACAAAACGCCCGAGGAGTTCTACGGGCAGATCGATTTGATCATCAAGGTCATGGAAGCCATGCAGATTCCCACCATTTCCGTTGACGGCTTCGAGGCCGACGACATCATTGCCACGCTCGCTGCCCAGGGCGAGGCCGCCGGCTGGGAGGTGCTGGTGGTGTCCGGTGATCGCGACGCCTTCCAGCTCATCACCGACAACGTCTCGGTGCTGTACCCCAAGAAGGGCATCTCCGACATTCCGCCCATGGACGCCGCCGCGGTGGAGGCCAAGTACTTCGTGCCCCCGAACCGGTATTCGGACCTTGCCGCGCTCGTCGGTGAAACGGCCGACAACCTGCCCGGCGTGCCCGGCGTCGGACCGAAGACGGCCGCGAAGTGGATCAACCTCTACGGCGGCCTCGAGGGCATTTTCGAGAACATCGACGCGATCGGCGGCAAGGTGGGCGATGCCCTGCGCGCCCATGTCGATGACGTCAAGCGCAACCGGCACCTGAACCACCTGCTGCGCGACATGGAACTTCCCGTGGCCATCGAGGACACCGTCCTGCAGGCCCCTGACCGCGAGGCCGTTGAAGAACTCTTCGACGCGCTCCAGTTCAACACTCTGCGCAAACGTCTCTTTGACCTCTTCGGCGAGGAGGAAAAGGTCGACGACGGCGCCGGCCATGAGGTGCCGGCTCACCAGGTCATCACCGAGGCCGCCGCGCTGGAAGCATGGCTTGGCGACTCTGCCGCCAAGACAGCCGTCGACGTCATGTCCCAGCAGTTGGGCCTCCTGCGCGAAGCAACGGCTGTGGCGCTGGTGCGCGCGGAGTCCGCCGTCGTCGTCGACCTTGGCACAGCCGACGCCGGGCTCGACGCCGCCCTGGGCGGCTGGCTCGCCTCGGAGGCGCCCAAGGTTGTGCACGACTACAAGGAGGCGCTCAAGGCGCTCTCCCCGCGCGGGCTGACGCTGGGCGGGGTTGTCGATGACACCTCCATCTCTGGCTACCTGATCCAGCCCGACCGCCGCAGCTACGACCTTCCCGACCTGAGCCAGGTCCACCTGAAGGTCACGTTCGCCGCGGCCGGCAAGGAATCGAACGGTCAGCTGGACCTGGGCCTCGACGGAGAATCCGGATACGCCGACGCCGTCCAGCACGGCTACGTCGCCCTGCTGCTCAGTGACTTCTTCGAACCCATGCTCGCCGAACGCGGCGCCGCGCACCTGCTCACGGAACTGGAACTGCCGTTGGCCGGCGTACTGGCGAAGATGGAGCTCACGGGCATTGACATCTCATCCGAGCGACTGGCGACGCTCCTGTCGGATTTCACCGCCATGATGGACGCCGCCCAGGCTGCAGCATTCGCCGCCATAGGGCACGAGGTCAACCTTGGCTCGCCCAAGCAGCTCCAGGAAGTGCTCTTCGAGGAATTGGGACTGCCCAAGACCAAGAAGATCAAGACCGGGTACACCACGGATGCCGCGTCCCTGAAGGCGCTGCTGGAGAAGACCGGCCACGAATTCCTGGCCCAGCTCATGGCACACCGCGAAGCCTCAAAGCTCAAGCAGATGGTGGAGACCCTGAAGAAGTCGGTCGACACCGACGGGCGCATCCACACCACCTACGCGCAGAACGTGGCAGCCACCGGGCGCCTGTCCTCGAACAACCCCAACCTGCAGAACATCCCTATCCGCAGCGAGGAAGGCCGCCGCGTCCGCGACATCTTCGTCGTCAGCGAGGGCTACGAATGCCTCCTGGCAGCCGACTACTCGCAGATCGAGATGCGCATCATGGCGCACCTCTCGGGCGATGAAGGCCTGATCCAGGCCTATGCCGAGGGCGAGGATCTGCACCGCTACGTGGGCTCCCACGTCTTTGGTGTTGCACCGGAGGAAGTCACCTCCGCCATGCGCTCCAAGGTCAAGGCCATGTCCTACGGCCTCGCCTACGGGCTGACAAGCTTCGGCCTGTCCAAGCAGCTTGAAATCTCGGTCGATGAGGCGCGCACCCTCGTGAAGGACTACTTCGATCGATTTGGCGGGGTCCGCGATTACCTGCGCGGCGTGGTTGAACAGGCCCGCGTCGACGGCTACACCTCAACCATCGAGGGCCGCCGCCGCTACCTGCCTGACTTGGCGAGCACAGACCGCCAGCTGCGCGAACTGGCAGAACGTGTTGCCCTGAACTCGCCCATCCAGGGATCCGCCGCCGACATCATCAAGCACGCCATGCTCGGTGTTGCCGCCGAACTTGCGGCCCAGGGGCTGAAGTCCCGCATGTTGCTGCAGGTCCATGACGAGCTTGTCCTTGAAGTGTGGCCGGGGGAGCGAGACGCCGTCGAGGCCCTGGTCGTGGCCCAAATGGGCGCCGCAGCAGACCTGTTGGTCCCGCTCGAGGTCCAGGTCGGCGCCGGCACCAGCTGGAACGACGCCGGGCACTAGTCCCCACTTGCCGGCCCAACACTTGTCGGGCGTGGGGCGCAACGCTTTTCCGCTTTGGTTCGTATCGACGATTAAGGAATGCCAGTGAAATCTTCGCAACAATCCGGATCCTTTCCCTACGAGTTGAAGACCTTCCCCTCACGGCTAGTGGACGGGGAACTGTCCCCGGAGATAGCTCCGTGGATCCAAGCAGTAGCCATGGGATTCCACGGGGACGCCCCCACGCCAGAAATCTCCAAGCGTTACGTGGAGAGTGAACAAATTGACGGCCGAATGGTCACCGGCGCCTATCTGAGTCACGGGACGGCACCTGCCGGTGCGTGGGGTGCGCAATACCCCGTCGCCACGTACGCGTACCACCGCAAGACCCTGAATGTCGGCGTGGGCACGTTGCTTCCCGTCCACCAGATCACCGCCGTGACAGTGCGGCCAAGCCACCGCCGTCGTGGGCTGCTCCGTGCCATGATGAGCTCCGACCTGGCCCAGGCCAAGGCCGCGGGGATCCCCATTGCGGCCCTGACGGCGTCGGAAGCCACCATCTACGGGCGGTTCGGATTCGGCGTGGCCACACATGAGAGCGAGGTGGAGATCACCGTCAAGGGCGGGATCACCTTCCACAACCCTGCGGCCGCAGCGCACGGCACGGTCGAGGTCGCCGACGCCATCGTGGTGCGGGACCTGCACAATGAAATCTTCGCCCAGGTGCACGAAGCCACCTATGGCTCAATCGGCCGGCAGGACATGTACAGGCTTGCCGCATCTGGCCAGGGCAACTACGGAGCCATGGAGCCGGTGAAAAATATCCGCGCCGCACTCCACTACAACGCAGCCGGGGCAGTCGACGGGTACGTCACCTACAAACCCGTCGATGACGCGGCCCGGTCAGTGGTGGAGGTCGTGGACCTGCTCGCCACAACAGGGGAAGCCTACCTGGGGCTGTGGAACTTCCTTGGTTCCCTTGACCTCATCGACGTCATCAAGTGGGACAAGGCGCCCCTCGTTGATCCTCTTGAATGGGCCATGGCAGCCAAGCGCAACTACAAGCGGACCGCGAGTGAGGACCTGCTGTGGCTGCGCATCCTCGACGTGCCCGCGGCCCTGGCTGCCCGCGACTACAGGAGCGAGGGATCCATCACGATCCACGTCGGCGACCCGTTGGGCCACGCCTCTGGGAGGTTCCGGATCGACGTCGTCCATGGCAAGGCAACAGTGACGCGGCTTGCGGAGGACTTCTCCGCACCCGAGTCCGAGGACACGGATGGTCCCTTGCTGGACATGGGTGTGGCTGAACTGTCCAGCCTGTACCTCGGCGGGGTGTCCGCGCAGACACTCACGAAGGCGGGCCGAGTGCGGGAACTGCGCCCGGGGGCTGCTGCGGCCTTCGACGCACTGTTTTCCCCCGCCGAGGCCCCGCACTGCCTGACAAGCTTCTAGTTGAAGGGCCCTTTCCGGCTTATCCGTACCTTGCCCGCTCATGCGTTGTCGGGATACCGCGTAGGAGCTGGGAAGGTGCGTTTTTGTCGGCTGGCGAGGTGTGCCGGGCCGTGAAGTACGACGGCGGTCGTTCCTCCACAGCCGGTGGCCGGCCATTGCGTGTGCACAGTGGCGTATCGTGGCGGTTCTGTCCAAGGGTTTCCGGTTCAGGATTGACCATGGAGACTCGAGAACTCAAGCAACGCCTGGCCGACAGATGGCCGGCCACCAGCATTCACGGGGTTGCAACGTCGGCCATGCTTTACTCAGCAGACATCAGCGAAAAGGTGATCACGGCTGCGGTTGAGCGGTGTTTGCTGATTCGCCTACACCGTGGCGCCTATATCCAGTCCGCGGTGTGGGAACGCTTGAGAGCCTGGGAGCGGGAAGACGCAGTTCTTGCCGGGCATGTGCTGGCCTCGCACAGCCAGGGCGTCTATTCCCACGCCAGCGCCGCCCGGCTCCACGGTTTGCGGACCTGGGGTTGCGGTTCCGGGATACACCTTAGCCATGAGTTTTCGCCCGGTTCCACGGGACGGAGTTCGTTCATCACCGGACACCGTCAGGCATACCCGCCGGAGAGCATCATACTGAAACCTATGGGGCCCCTTCAGGTACCTGTGACAACAGTTGCGCAGACTGTGGTGGACTGTGCCCGCTTTTATGGCCTTGAACAGTCAACCGTGATTGGCGACCATGCACTGCGCGGAAGCGTCACGATTCAGCAACTGCGGAGCCTTCTGGAGTCCAGCACCGTCAAGCGCGGATCTGCCAGGGCCTCCCGCCTCCTTGAGTTCCTGGATCCGCGCAGTGAGTCCGCAGGCGAGTCGCGCACCCGGGTGTTTATGGCCACGTCAAAATTGCCCATGCCGGAGCTGCAGCTCGAGATTGCCACCCGCAACGGCACGTACAGGGCGGATTTCGCGTGGCCCGAGTACCGCCTGGTGCTTGAATTTGACGGTTGGGGAAAATATTTCGACTACCGTCCCACGGCCCAGGCGCTTGCCATGGAGCGGCAGCGGGAGAAGGACCTTATGGAACTGGGGTGGAGTGTGGTTCGGATCAACTGGAAAGACCTGAGTGATCCGGCAGCCCTCTACGGCAGGATCAGGGCCGCGCTCAACCGGGCAGGGGCTGGATTGCCTGTCACGAGGACACCAGTATTCGCGTAACACTCGCCGCGGCACATTTTGCGCATGACAGTACCTTCCCGGCTTGAACGGGGTTGTCCACCAACGAACAAGCGGGAAACGTGCGGATGAGCAACGAAGGGCGGTCATGCAGCCTTGACCCCTGGCACGGACCATCCGTCCAAAGCGCCAATCCACAGTGCGGCGGATGCAGTGACGGAATTCACCAACAGCAGGGAAATGAGCACCAACAGCTGGATGAGCCCTGCATCCAGGGGAGTGGCGCCGCCAAGGATCATGCCGACAAACGCCCCCGGCAGCGTTACAAGGCCGGCCGTGCGGGTCTGGTCCAGCGATGGCAAGATGGCTTCGCCCGCAATAGGTTTGGCCACGAGCATGCGGGCGACCGGCCACGTAAACCCTAGGGCGACCGCTGCCTCCACCTCGCCGTTGCGCAGCGCCAGTTCGTCCCGGATGCGCCGCCCGGCCAAGGTGACGGTGGACATGGACCCGCCAATTTGCTGGCCCAGCACGGCGATGATGGCCAGGGCGTTGAAAGGCAGCACCCCCGCGGCAAACATCATGATCGCGACGGGCGCAACGCCAACAGCAATGGGTGCCGCGGCGATCCACCAACGTCCCTGCGGGGCAACCCTGCGTCCGGAGGTCCACGCACCCACCACAAACATCAGCGCCACAAAGGCAAATGCCCACGCGCCCCGGTTCGACAGCCAGCCAATGACAAGGGCGACGGCGGCCAGCTGGACCAGCGCGCGAAGCCCGGCCACAAGCATCTGGACAGGCGGGCGGCCAAGGGCGGTGCGCCACACAACGGCGGCCATCACCAGCATGACGGCAAGCAGGATCCATGCGGTCGGACCCAGGTCCAGAAGTGTTGAATTCTCCACAATCGCCATTATGGCAAGCCGACGGTGTTCTTTTGCGCTCCTAGGTCCAAACAACTAGACTAAATGGGCATGTAGTGCGTGAATTGGACTGGCTAAAACCCGAAAAATCAGCGCATTGCAGGCATGAACCATCCGCAGGAACCCCTGCACCATAATAATTCCGGACCCTGTTGAGTGAAGTTGTGACAATTCACACTTTGCTGGGGTTCGGCGAAACCAACTATCCACATCGGAGCCCCTACTACATGACCATCACGACCCCCGAGAAGACTAGTACCACTCCCGTTGTTGCCATCAACGACATTGGTACTGCTGAAGAATTCCTCGCCGCAGTAGATGCAACCATCAAGTACTTCAATGACGGCGACCTCGTCGAAGGCATTGTTGTCAAGGTTGACCGCGACGAAGTTCTGCTCGACATCGGTTACAAGACCGAAGGCGTCATCCCCTCCCGCGAGCTGTCCATCAAGCACGACGTTGATCCCGGAGACGTTGTCTCCGTTGGCGATCAGGTTGAAGCTTTGGTCCTCACGAAGGAAGACAAAGAAGGCCGTCTGATTCTGTCCAAGAAGCGCGCACAGTACGAGCGCGCCTGGGGCGACATCGAGAAGGTCAAGGAAGAAGATGGTGTCGTTACCGGTACCGTCATCGAAGTTGTCAAGGGTGGTCTTATCCTCGATATCGGCCTGCGCGGCTTCCTGCCCGCATCGCTGGTCGAGATGCGCCGTGTGCGCGACCTGGCTCCCTACATCGGTCAGCAGATCGAAGCGAAGATCATCGAGCTGGACAAGAACCGCAACAACGTTGTTCTGTCCCGCCGTGCGTGGCTCGAGCAGACCCAGTCCGAGGTTCGCTCCACGTTCCTGAACAAGCTGGAAAAGGGCCAGGTTCGTCCCGGCGTTGTTTCCTCCATCGTCAACTTCGGTGCATTCGTGGACCTTGGCGGCGTAGACGGCCTCGTTCACGTTTCCGAGCTGTCCTGGAAGCACATCGACCACCCGTCAGAGGTTGTCGAAGTTGGCCAGGAAGTCACCGTCGAGGTTCTCGAAGTGGATCTGGACCGCGAGCGTGTATCGCTCTCGCTCAAGGCTACGCAGGAAGACCCGTGGCAGACCTTCGCCCGCACCCACGCCCTCGGGCAGGTTGTACCGGGTAAGGTCACCAAGCTGGTTCCGTTCGGCGCGTTCGTTCGCGTCGAAGACGGCATCGAAGGCCTGGTCCACATCTCCGAGCTGGCAGTCCGCCACGTTGAGCTGGCCGAGCAGGTTGTCTCCGTTGGTGACGAACTGTTCGTCAAGGTCATCGACATCGACCTGGAACGCCGCCGCATCTCGCTGTCCCTCAAGCAGGCCAACGAAGGTGTCGACGTCGACTCCACCGAGTTCGATCCCGCACTCTACGGCATGGTTGCCGAGTACGACGAAGAGGGCAACTACAAGTACCCGGAGGGCTTCGATTCCGAGTCCAACGAGTGGCTTGAAGGCTACGAGTCCCAGCGCGCCGTTTGGGAGCAGCAGTACGCTGACGCCCAGACCCGCTGGGAAGCACACAAGAAGCAGGTTGCCGAGCACGCCGCAGAAGATGCAGCAGCTGACAACGCAGCCGAGGGTGGCGAGTCCGCAGGGACTTCCTACTCCTCCGAGCCTGCTGCAACCGACACCGGAGCCGGCACCTTGGCTTCCGACGAGGCACTTGCCGCTCTGCGCGAGAAGCTCACCGGAAACTAATTTCCGAATCGGTTTCACTGCAGTTCTGAACGGGTCCTCCACCTTCGGGTGGGGGACCCGTTCCCTTTAAACTTCCCTCCCGTGAAGAACGACGGCGGCCCGCACCGTGGACTTGTTCGTCACCATGTCGGGGCCGGCCGCTAGAATCAGGGACAAGAGCAATTTCAAGGGGGAATCCGCACCATGAACCATCAGGAACAACCACAGGACCCCAGGGTCCTCCCCGGCTACTTCAGCCCTGCCCAGGCTCCGCCGCAGCCCGCGCCGGCTCCTCCTCGGGTGGAGCAGTCCGCGACGTATCAGATGCGCCCGCCCGCCTTTGTCAATCTCCCGCTCAAGCCCTCCTTGCACCCAGTGCCTTTGTCGGCGCCCCTTCATGCGGCGACGTTCGGCCAGTCCGTGGGCCGGTTCTTCAGGAAGTACTCGACATTCAGCGGCAGGGCCGGCAAGGCCGAATTTTGGTGGGTAACGGTGTTCATGGCCGGAACATTCCTCGCCAGTGCGCTATTGTCCGTCCTGATAAGGGGAAACGTGGTTGCGGGGCTTTATGGGGTGTTCCTGCTCGCCAGCATTATTCCGGCCTTGGCCCTCACCGTGCGCCGGCTTCATGACGCCAACCTCAGTGGCAGCCTGTTGTTCCTGGCCCTGGTGCCTTATGTGGGTTTCCCGATTGTCTTGATCCTGTCCGCCATGCGCAGCAGCCCCGCAGGTGCCCGCTTCGACAAGCAGCAACTTCAGCCTCAGCAGCAGCACCCGCACAACAACCAGCCGCCGCGGGGCTTTTAACGTCCCGCGGTGAGAGGTGAGTCCACCCAGTCAGTGCCGGCCTCGGTCAGCGTGCTGCGCCCTGCGCTCAGTGAGGCCAGCCGTTCCTGCGCGGCGGCAATGACCATGGCGTCGTCGGCCATCGCCAGGCCCACCAGGGTGTTCGTGGCATCGTAGTGGTTGCCTGTCATGACGTAGCCGGCGCTGCGCAGGTCATTTTCCAGCCGGCCTGCCTCGGCATGCGGCACGGCGATGGTGAAGAGCCTCAACCGGTTCCGCCGCACCAGCGGCGCGAGATCCAGGGCAGTACTGGCAGATTCGGAGTATGCACGCACGAGGCCGCCAGCCCCCAGCAGGATCCCGCCAAAATAGCGGACGACGACGGCGCACACGTCGCTGAGATCTGCCGCAGCCTCCGCTTCCCCTGCGGCGGAACGGGTCACGCGCTTCAGCAGGGCCTCGAGCATGGGAATTCCCGCGGTGCCGGACGGTTCTCCGTCGTCATTGGATCGTTGCACCGAGCGGTCTGCCCCGATGACGAACGCCGAGCAATGGTGACGGGCATCGTAAAATTCGCGGCGCAGCTCCGCCACGAGCGCCCTGGCCTCTGTTTCGTCCCCGACACGTCGCAGGACGGTGATGAAGCGGGACCGCTTGATGGAAATTTCATTCCTGAAGTCCGGGCCGGGTGCCAGCGTCGTGTAGCTGTTCGGTCCCGGCGTGGCCCGCTGGGGTTCGGGTGTCTGGCTCACCAATCCAGTCTAGTGTGGAGTCATGCTTTCCTTGGGACTGACCGGCGGCATCGCTGCCGGCAAATCATTGCTCACCAATAGATTCCGGGAACTGGGCGCCGTTGTTATTGACGCGGACCAGCTGGCCCGCGACGTGGTGGCCCCCGGCACACCTGGCCTGGCCGCCGTCGTGAATAAATTCGGTCCCGCCATCCTTCTGCCCGACGGCACCTTGGACCGGCCGGCCCTTGGCGCCCGGGTGTTCGCCGACAAGGGTGAGCTGGCCGCACTGAACAGCATTGTGCATCCGCTCGTGCGCGAGGCCGCGAGCACGCTCAAGCGCAACGCCGCGCCGGACTCCATTGTCGTCCAAGACATCCCGCTGCTCGTGGAGACGGGACAAGGCGCAAATTTTCATCTTGTCCTGGTGGTGCAGGCGCCGCAGGCGGCACGCATCGACCGGATGGTGCGCGACCGCGGCATGAGCCAGGAGGACGCGATGGCGCGGATCGCGGCCCAGGCAAGCGACGAAGAACGGGCGGCCGCCGCTGATGTGATCATCACCAATGACGGCTCCCCGGAACAGGCGGCGGCTGCCCTCGATGCACTCTGGCACGGGCGGCTGCTGCCCTTTGCTGCGAACCTTGCCGCAGGGGCGTCTTCGGATCGCCGAGGCGCGGGGCCTGTGTCAGCCGCGGCAGCTGGGCGGATCATTGCGCGTGTCAGGCACGCGGCGGGGGAGTTGGCCACCGCCATTGAGCACCTCTCGACGGCGGACGGAACGGCAGGGAATGCGTCGGCCGGGGGAGTGTTGCGGTTGCGGCTGCATCCTTGTTCAGGGGCTGGCAGGGTGGAACTTGTTGCCGCCCTGGCCCGAGCCGGGTTTGTCCCCGGCACGGACACCACTGGCCCTGACGCCACCGGCCTGGATCCCGTGCTGGCTTCCGCGGATCCTGGCCTGCCTGCGGACCTTGTCCTCGTGGGAGCGGCACGGGCCTAAACACCATCAGTAAAACCTGTGGGGTCCGGACACCGTTCTGGCACGCCTCGACGGCCTGGCTCGTCAGGTCCACGACGTGTACCAGGGCGATGATGGCCATCGTCGTGTCCGGGTGATCGTGCTCCCGTACACTCAAACGGTGCAACAGGGGTAGCGTTAAGCCCATGAGTCTTGCGCAGGAAATCAACCGGGTTGTTGCACCTTTTGAAGTCATCAGTGAGTTCCAGCCGGCAGGCGACCAGCCTGCGGCCATCAAGGAGCTGACCGAGCGCATCAACAACGGTGAAAAGGACGTGGTCCTGCTCGGCGCCACAGGCACGGGAAAGTCGGCAACCACGGCCTGGCTCATCGAACAAGTGCAGCGTCCAACCCTTGTGATGGTGCAAAACAAGACCCTCGCCGCCCAACTGGCAAACGAGTTTCGGGAACTGCTGCCCAACAACGCAGTCGAGTACTTCGTCTCGTACTACGACTACTACCAGCCAGAAGCGTATGTACCCCAATCCGACACCTTCATCGAGAAGGATTCCTCCGTCAATGAGGAAGTCGAACGCCTTCGGCACTCGGCGACCAACGCGTTGCTGACCCGCCGCGACGTCATCGTTGTTGCCACCGTCTCCTGCATCTACGGCCTCGGCACCCCCGAGGAGTACGTGGCCGGCATGGTCACACTGCGTCGCGGTGAGAGCATGAACCGCGATGACCTGCTGCGCAAGTTTGTCAGCATGCAATACACGCGCAACGACATTGACTTCCACCGCGGCACGTTCCGTGTCCGCGGCGACACGGTGGAGATCATCCCCATGTACGAGGAACAGGCCCTGCGGATCGAATTTTTCGGTGATGAGATTGAGAGCATCCACACCCTGCACCCCCTGACGGGTCAAATCATCAGGGAAGAAAATGAGATGTACGTTTTCCCGGCCTCCCATTACATCGCCGGACCCGACCGAATGGCCCGCGCCATCAAGCAGATCGAGGATGAGCTCGCTGTCCGCACCAAGGAACTTGAAAGTCAAAACAAGCTTCTGGAGGCCCAGCGGCTGCGCATGCGCACCACGTATGACCTGGAAATGATGGAGCAGATGGGCTTCTGCAACGGCATTGAAAACTATTCACGCCACATCGACGGCCGTGAACAAGGCAGCGCCCCGCACTGCTTGATTGATTACTTCCCGGACGACTTCCTGCTTGTCATCGATGAGTCCCACGTGACGGTGCCGCAGATCGGCGCCATGTATGAAGGGGACATGTCCCGCAAGCGGACCCTCGTGGACCACGGCTTCCGCCTGCCCTCAGCCATGGACAACAGGCCGCTGAAGTGGGACGAATTCCTGGAGCGCATCGGCCAGACAGTCTACCTGTCGGCAACCCCCGGAAAGTACGAGCTCGGCGTGTCCGACGGCTACGTTCAACAGATCATCCGCCCCACAGGGCTCATCGACCCGGAAATCATCGTCAAGCCCTCTCAGGACCAGATCAACGACCTGCTCGGGGAAATCCGCAAGCGGACAGCCAAGAACGAGCGTGTGCTTGTCACAACGCTGACCAAGCGCATGTCCGAGGACCTGACCGACTATCTGCTTGGCAACGGCATCAAGGTGCAGTACCTCCACTCCGACGTCGACACGCTGCGCCGTGTCGAGCTGCTGCGTGAACTGCGCATGGGTGTCTTCGACGTGCTTGTTGGCATCAACCTGCTTCGGGAAGGCCTTGACCTTCCCGAAGTTTCCCTTGTCAGCATCCTCGACGCCGACAAGGAAGGCTTCCTGCGTTCCTCCACCTCCTTGATCCAGACCATCGGCCGTGCCGCCCGTAACGTGTCGGGCGAGGTGCACATGTATGCGGACAGGATAACGGCGTCCATGCAGTTTGCCATTGACGAGACAAACAGGCGCCGGGAAATCCAGGTCAGCTACAACAAGGCGCACGGCATTGATCCGCAGCCGCTGCGCAAGAAAATTGCCGACATCACCGACCAGCTGGCCCGGGAAGATGCCGACACCGCAGCACTCCTGGCGGAGGCGCGGGCGAAACGTGAAGGCACCGGCAAGAAGAAAGCCCTCCGGACCGACGGGCTGGCGTCCCGGCCTGCGGCTGAACTCGTCAGCCTAATTGAGGAGCTGACGGCACAAATGCACGGTGCCGCCGCCGAGCTGCACTTTGAGCTGGCTGCCCGCCTGCGAGATGAGGTGGGGGACCTGAAGAAGGAATTGCGCCAGATGCGCGAAGCCGGCCACGCCTGACGTTTTCCCGTCGGCCGGGGCCGGCCGGCGGCCACTCGCGGGCAGTAAGATTTCTTCGGTCGCTGGGCGACCTTTGAAATCCATCCCCGCTCCGTGGCCGTCGGCCGGCCTGACGCTTGGGGATCTGTCAGGCCCGGACCATGCGCAGCAGCCTGGCGAAGATGCCTTCGCCGTCGTCGGCGATGCCGTCGTGATGGAAGCTGGCCGTCTCCCACACCTGCAGGCCCCCGACGGCCGCGGCCGTGGCGAGGGACAGGTCCCTGTCGACGTAGATGTCCTGGGAGTAGACAGCGGCCGCAACAGGCACGGCGTTTCGCGCCAGCTGCTCCGGATCGTACAGATCACCCCAGCCTTCTGTGCGGGCGGCCAGCACATGGGCCAGTTCACGCAGAGGCACGAGCGCCGGATCCTGCTCGAAGTACCACGGGTAGATGGCCTCTCCGGTGAGCAGCGGCTCGGGCGCATCCGGGCGGAAATCGGGGTTGGCAGCCAGCACGCGCTCGGCAGCCCAGTCGCTGGCAGCACCTTGCACATAAATGGACTCGTGCATCAGCGCATACAGCGGATTCGCGGCCCGGCCGACCTGTGCCGACACGTTGGCAAGGAATGAGTCCGAGAGCCGGGCGCCGTCGGGCGTGTCAATGAACGCGTCCTCGAGCACAAAGTGCAGGGCGTCAAAGCGGGTGTTCCCGCCAAGGAAGTTGCCCAGCATTTGGAGGCGTTCGGCCGTCAACCGCTCGCCCGTGGGGAGGTGCTCGGGGACGTCGGCAACGTGACGCATGAGCCGTGTGAGAACGGAACGGTCCGCCGGGTACTTGGCAAAGTACTCCGCATTGCGGCTTCGCAAGCGCTTGAAGCTGGCTTCGTAGACCTGGTCTGCGGGACCCGTGAGCGGCCCGAGGCCGCCGGTGATCAGCGCTTCCTTCACACCCTCCGGCGCAAAAGACAGGTAGGTAAGCGCGCAAAATCCGCCGTAGCTCTGGCCAAAAATGCTCCAGGGTTCCGAGCCGAGCGCGTTTCTGATCAGTTCGGCATCGGCAACGATGTCATCGGCGCGGAAGTGCGAGAGGTAGTCAGCCTGCGCCGGCGTGTCGCCTGCCAGCGGCAGTGTCTGGCGGTTGGCCGGCGTTGACAGTCCTGTTCCACGCTGGTCGAGCATCAGGACGCGGAAGTGCTTCGCGGCTTCCTTCAGCCAACCGTTGAGCCCTGTGGGCCGGTTTCCCTTGCCGCCCGGGCCGCCCTGCAGGAACAGCAGCCACGGCAGCCCTGACAGCGCTGGATCGCTCAGTTCACGGGCGAACAGCGTGATGGCCGGCCCGTCGGGATGGGCGTGGTTAAGGGGAGCGGAAAACCAATGGTCCTGGACACGGAGTCCACGCACCACCTGCGCTTCGGCCGCCGTCACGCCAGGGCCTGGGCGGCGTCGCGGGCGGGTGTGCCAAAGTTCGACAGCTCGGCACCGTCGAGGCGGAACACGTGCCAGCCGTCCATGGGGGCGGCGCCAATTGACTTGTAGAAGTTGATGGACGGCTCGTTCCAGTCAAGGACGCTCCACTCAACCCTGGCGTAGCCGCGTTCGACGGCGATCTTCGCCAGTTCACGCAGCAGTGCCTTGCCATGGCCTCCGCCGCGGGTCTCGGGACGGACGTAGAGGTCCTCGAGGTGGATCCCGAGGGTGCCTTCCCACGTGGAGTAGTTCAGGAACCACAGAGAGTAGCCAACAATCGGTTCACCCGGCACGGGCGAATCCACCACGTGCGAAAAGATCTGCGGATTCTCGCCAAAGAGATTCGCGTGCAGCATCTCCACGGTGTTTTTGACGGCGTCGGGCTCTTTTTCGTAAACAGCCAGATCGTGGATCATGCCAAGAATGGCGGGGACATCGGCGGGCGCAGCGGTGCGAAGCAAGGTCATGATTAGAGCATATCGTGCACCCTACATGCGGCTGAATTCCTTGAAAATCACGACGGCGGCACCCGCCTCATTGGATGCCTCGAGGTCCACCGTGGCTGACATGAACCAGTCGTGGTTGCCTTCGGGGTCAACGATCGTCTGGCGTACGGTCCACGTGTCGGCGGAGGGGCTGATGTGCAGCAGTGCCGGCCCGCGGGCGGCCGGGCCCGACTCGATGAATTCGTGCTCGTCCCAATACGCATCCAAGGCGTCGGCCCAGCGGTCGGCATCCCAGCCGTGGTCGCCGTCGAGTGCGGCAAGCGCCTCAAAGTCATCATCGGCGGCCAATTCGACGCGGCGGAACATCTCGTTGCGCACCATGACCCTGAAGGCGCGTGCGTTGTCCGTGAGGTTCGGCGGGGCCGGTGGCAGCGCCGTCTCCTCAAGCGTGTCGCCGGGCTCGCCGCTTGTCATCTTTTCCCACTCGTCGAGCAGGCTGGAGTCGACCTGGCGGACAAGCTCGCCCAGCCAGGAAATGATGTCCTCGAGGTCTTCCCGCAAGGCGTCCTGGGGGACGGTTTGGCGCAGGGCCTTGTAGGCGTCTGTGAGATAGCGCAGCACGATGCCCTCGGAACGGGCTAAGGAGTAGTACTGGACATATTCGCCAAAGTTCATGGCGCGCTCGTACATGTCGCGGATGATCGACTTGGGGCTGAGCTCGAAGTCGCCCATCCACGGCGAGGCCTTGCGGTACACCTCGAAAGCGGCGAAAAGCAGCTCCGACAGCGGCATCGGGTACGTGACCTCGTCCAGGATGGCCATGCGCTCGTCATACTCGATGCCCTCACTCTTCATGGCGGCAACCTTTTCGGTGCGCTCACGCTTGAGCTGGGCCGCCAGGATCTGGCGCGGCTTCTCCAAGGTCGACTCGATCACGGAAATGACATCCAGGGCGTAGCTGGGGGACTCGATGTCCAGCAGGTCAAGGGCGGCCAGGGCAAAGGGGGAGAGCGGCTGGTTCAAGGCAAAGTTCATCTGCAAGTGCACCGTGAGACGGACCGTGCGGCCATCGGACTCCAGCTCATCCTCTGGGATGCGCTCCACGACGCCGGCACCGAGTAACTCGCGGTACATGCCGATGGCCTTGCGCATGAGGACGCGCTGCTTTGACGGTGATTCGTGGTTTTCGGTGAGCAGCGCCTTTGCGGCTTGGAAGGGGTCCCCGGGGCGCTCGAGCAGGTTCAACAGCATGGCGTGCGTGATGGTGAAGCTGGAGGTCAGCGGCTCGGGCACGGATTCGGCCAGCCGCTTGAAGGTGGGCTCGCCCCAACTGACAAAGCCTGTCATTGGCTTCTTCTTGACAACCTGGCGCAGTTTCTTCTGGTCGTCGCCGAACTTGGCCACTGCCTTCGCCATGGCCTTGGCATTTTCAACCACGTGCTCCGGGGCCTGCACAATGACTGTCCCGGCGGTGTCGTAGCCAGCACGGCCGGCACGCCCGGCAATCTGCTGGAATTCTCGCACCTGCAACACCCGGGTCTTGACGCCGTCGTACTTGCTCAAGGCGGTCAACAGCACGGTGCGGATGGGCACGTTGATGCCCACGCCCAGCGTGTCGGTGCCACAAATGACCTTCATCAGCCCGGCCTGGGCCAGCTGCTCAACGAGGCGGCGGTACTTGGGCAGCATGCCTGCGTGGTGCACGCCGATACCGTGGCGGACAAGGCGATTCAGTGTCTTGCCGAAGCCGGCCGAGAATCGGAAGCCGGCGATCAGCTCGGCAATCTTGTCCTTTTCCTCACGCGTGCACACGTTGATGCTCATCAGGGTCTGTGCCCTGTCAATGGCCTCGGCCTGGCTGAAGTGCACCACGTAGACGGGGACCTGCTTGGTGGCGAGCAGCTCTTCGAGGGACTCGTGCACACCTGTCTGCACGTAGTAGTAATGCAGCGGGATGGGACGTTCCCCCGATGAGACCGTGGTGGTTTCCCGGTTGGTTAGTTCCGTCAGTTCCTTCTCGAAACGGCTGACATCACCCAAGGTGGCGCTCATGAGCAGGAATTGCGATTGCGGGAGTTCCAGCAGCGGCAGCTGCCAGGCCCAGCCGCGCTGCGGGTCCGAGTAGTAGTGGAACTCGTCCATGATGACAACGCCGACGTCGGCGTCCTCCCCTTCGCGCAGGGCGATGTTCGCCAGGATCTCCGCGGTGCAGCAGATGATGGGGGCGTCTTGGTTGACGGAGGAATCGCCGGTGATCATGCCGACGTTTTCTGCCCCGAAGATTTCGCACAACGCAAAGAATTTCTCCGACACGAGCGCCTTGATGGGGGCCGTATAGTAGCTGGCGGCACCGCGGGCCATGGCGTTGAAGTGCGCGGCGATGGCCACCATGGACTTGCCCGAGCCCGTGGGGGTCGACAGGATCACGTTGTTGCCGCTGACGAGTTCGAGAGCAGCTTCCTCCTGTGCCGGATACAACTCGAGTCCCCGCTCAAGTGTCCACTCCAAAAATGCGTCCAGGACGTCGTCATCGGTGGATGTTTGCGGATTCAAGGTGGCGAGCTGTTCAAGAAGATTCATGGTTCACCCAGCTTAGCCGTGATCCACCACCCCCTGCTGAATGCGCTTGCCATGCTCGGTATCGGCTCCAGTATTCCTTCGCTGAGCATGCCACTGGGCGTTGGACCCTCTGGGGTGAAAGCTGCAACGACATTCTTTGGGGATCCTCCCTGAGGGCAGGGGCTGGGTGACCCATCGCTTTTTCAGCACTGCCTCCTGAATCCGCCATGCCGCCCGTACCAGCCGCCTTGTCCGGCACGGTCCCTCCGGCTACGCTCCTGATATGAACGATAGCCCGCACCACCCGGTCATTGTCGGTGTCGCACCGGGCCAACCGCCGCACGTCCTCGAACAGGCGGCCTATTTCGCCTCCCATTTTGGCACCGAACTGGTGTGCGTGTTCGTCGATCAGGCCCGCCTGCCGGTTTCCGAAGGGGACGACGGCGCGGTGGCATCGGTGTCGATTGATCCGGATTCGTCCGACGAGGCCGAGGAACCCTTTGACGCCAAGCTGGCGGCCGGCCTTGAGAGTGTCCTGCGGGATACGGGGGTACGCTGGCGGACCCTGGTGGTGGCGGGTGAGGTTTCCGCGGCCCTGAGCAGGCTCGCCGAAAGGCTCGACGCGGCCATGATCGTCGTCGGCACCCACGACAGGTCGGTGGGCGGCAGTATCCAGGAGTTTTTCAACAGATCCGTGGCAACCCATCTTGCCCACAGGCAACCCCGGCCCGTGGTGGTCATCCCCGCCCACGCGCCCGGCCTGGAGGCGCCGCTGCTGCCGTGGCACGAAGCGTGATCGATCCGACGGGGAAGCGCCCGCCGCGGCGGTGGCTCCCCTATGGGCTCCTTATTGTCGGCGGCGCAGTGGGGGCCTCATCCCGGGAGGCCATGTCCCTGGCGATCCCTGCCGTGGACGGGGTGCCAGTGGCCATAGCGTTGGTCAACGTGATCGGAGCCTTCCTGCTCGGATTCCTGTACGAGGCGCTGACCCGCCCGGGCATCTCCGGCAAGCGGGCCAGCCGGCTGAAATTGCTGCTGGGCACGGGATTCTGCGGCGGCTTTACGACCTATAGTTCCCTGGCCGTCGACACTGCCGAACTGGCCATCCACGGGCGTCACGGAACTGCGATGGTGTATGTCCTTGGCACGGTTGTTCTTGGTGCGTGCGCCACCTGGGCGGGCATCATCTCAGGTTCCCGAATTGCCGCGACGGGCCGGGCAGGCACCGCATGACACCGCTGATTTTTGTGGCGCTGTCCGTGGCCGGCGGGGCGGGCGCCGCTGCAAGGTATCTAGCAGACGGGTTTATCCGGGCCAAGGCGCCCGCCGGTTACCCCTGGGCGACGACGTTGATCAACATTTCAGGATCATTGCTTCTTGGCTTTCTGGCGGGACTGGCCATGGAATCCCTGATTCCGGCCGACCTTAAGATTGTGCTGGGCACCGGCTTCCTGGGGGGATACACCACCTTCAGCTCCAGCAGTTATGAGAGCGTGCAACTCGTGCGGGACCGCCGTTATGCGGCAGCCCTCGGCAACGGCTTGGGACTGGCACTGGCCACCGTGGCCGCCGCGTGGCTGGGGCTGTGGCTTGGCGCGTTGCTGTAGCCCAGTTCCGGGAAGTGGGCTCAGGTACCCGGTCAGCGGCGATAGAGCCGGGGCGCCAGTTGGATCAGCACCAGCCCTGCCCAGGTCGTGAGGATGTAGGGCCAGGTGTAGGTGGGACCGGGAAGCGTATGCATGATCAAGGTGACGACCGCCGTAACGGCTGAACCAATGATGGCGAACACCCAGGGCTCCCACCGCCCCTTCATGAAAACGGTGGCGAAGGCAATCGCCGTCAGGACCCCGGAATACCCGCTAAGGCCGTTGGCTGTCTCCTGCAGGCTATCATTCAGGACAAGGGCTGCAACGGAGCCTGCGACGCTGCCCAGCAGTGCCGCCAGTCCCACCTTCCAATGCGCAATAAACAATCCAAGCAGGATCAGCGCGCCTCCCCAGACGTCATCCACGAGGACAACCTGGGAAATATTGGTCAGCAGCGATTCAAGAAACGCCTCAGTGTTTGTCTCAACCACCGTCAGGGGGGCCTGAACATGCAAACCTGTCGTGGCAAAAAATATCAGGGTTGCCACGATACAAAACGGTGCCGTGGTTGAAGGCAGTGCGAACCTCTTCAGGGCCTTCGTGTTGAAGAACCAAACAACGGCCCACGTCACGGGTGCACACAGCAGGCCGCCGACGACGGCCAGCGGATACCCGGCCCATTGCCCGCCCAGGGCGGCATAGGTCGAGGCACCGATCAATGCGCCGCAGAACCCTTGCGCACCGGACCGGATGTCCGTTCCGGACGTACTCAAGAGCTGCCCTGCCACCGAGGAAGCCGAAGCGCCAAGGACAACCAGGGCGGCCATGCGCCAATCCTGGGACACGAACGCTGCAAGGATCAGCAGGCCCGTCAGGATGTTGGTCTGGAAAAAGACTTGGGACATTCCGTGCACCACGCCCACCAGCCAGGCACCTGGTCCCATGGCCGTTGCCTGCCGCCTCCGGGCTGTCGCGGCGCCCATGCTAGTTCCCCTCACCGACGACCGTGGCGGAGTCGTCCTTCCTTGCCCACCGTTCCTCGACGCTGCCGAGTTTCCAAAACGCCCTTGAACCCAGCCATGCGAGCATGAGGGCACCCACCACCAGATAGCCGATGTTCTCCAGGTCAAAGCCGGTAATCCATCGGGTCAACGGGTCTCTCAGGCCGAGTTTTTGGTTGAGCAGGCCCATCAATTCCACCCTGACGGAGGAGTCAGGGGTACCATAGGGGCTCATGCCCGAGGCAAAGATCACCGGCAGGCACAACAGCGCATACCAAGGCGGGCCCCAGGCGACGCCAGCAGCCGGCTGCTTGAGGTCCACCAGTTGGCGGGTGGTGCGCTCGATTGCGGCTATGCGGTCCGCGTCCACGGCACGGTTCACGCCAACGATGTAGGCGCTGACGGCCACGCCGACACCGACCGCGGATGATCCCCCTTGAAGGTGCTGCGGGTGGATTGCTATGACAAAGCTGCCGAGCCCCACAATGTGCAGCAGGGCAACGGGGACGAAGACCAGGACCACTTCGCGCGGATAGGACCTGGTGGCTGCCAAGGCCGTCAAGAACGCATCCACCAAGGTCAAAGCCAAGACCAGGAGCCCGACAGCAACCCATACGGTTCCCATGGGGTGAGTTTATCGGGACGAGGCCGGAAAGGCTCTGAAAATTGACAACTTCATTTGAGGAAAATGCTGCCCAATGCCGCCCGGGACTGTGACAGGATAACGCCATGGGCGATCAATCATTTCTCCGGGACCCGGCCAGATACGTCCAATTCAGCGATTTCCGTGACAGGCCCTTCTTCGACCCGACGGCAAGGATCGGTGCGGCGCCGGCGCGCGTCGTCGACCTCGGCTGCGGGCCGGGCACACTCACGGCATCACTGGCCCGGCGCTGGCCGGGTGCGCAGGTGCTGGGCATCGACAGTTCCGAGGCCATGATCACCGAAGCCGAAACGACCGGTCGGCAGCATGAACCGGGCCTGCGGTTCGCCGTCGGCGACATTGCGGGCTGGACGCCGGGGGAGACGGTCGATGTTGTTATCTCCATCGCCGCCCTGCAATGGGTGCCGGGGCACAGGGAACTGATGGCCAGCTGGCTGGCGGCCCTGCGCCCCGGTGCGTGGCTGGGTGTACAAGTGCCGGGGAACTTTGGCTCGCCGGCGCACGTGTTGATGCGCGAACTGGCGGCAAGCCAACGGTGGCGCCGGAGCCTGGAAGGGGTTTTGCGGCATGACGATGCCGTGGGGGAGCCGGCGCAATACCAGGAACTGTTCCTGCGCGCCGGGGCCAGGGTGGATGTGTGGGAGACGAGCTACAGCCAACTGCTGCAGGGCGTCAATCCCGTGCTGGACTGGGTGCGCGGCACGGCGCTAAGGCCCGTGCTCGCAGCGCTTGGGCCCGCAGACGGCGGGGATTTTGAAAAACAATATGCAGCACTCGTGGCGGAAGCCTATCCGGCCGGGGAGTTTGGAACAGTGTTCCCGTTCCGCCGGATCTTCATGGTGGGAGAAAAGCAATGACCGCACTTTTGGAATTTCCGCAGGACTGGCAGCGAGCGCTGGTGATTGTTGCGCACCCCGACGACCCCGAATACGGGATGGCGGCCGCCGTGGCCGAGTGGATTGCCGCCGGAAAACAAGTCAGCTACCTGCTGGCGACCCGCGGGGAGGCCGGGATCGCCGGGATGGCGCCGGGCGAATCGGGTCCGCTGCGAGCCATGGAGCAGGAGAATGCCTGCGCCAGGGTCGGTGTCACCGACCTCGTGTTCCTTGATTATCCCGACGGCAGGATCCAGGAGGGGACGGCGTTGCGGCGTGATTTTGCCAGGGAGATCCGCCGCGTGCGCCCCGACGTGGTGCTGACCCTGAATCACAGGGACGAATGGGGCCCGGGCCGGTGGAATTCCGCCGACCACCGGGCCGTGGGCCGCGCCGTCCTTGATGCAGTGGGCGACGCCGACAACGAGTGGATCTTTCCCGAGCTCCTCGACGAAGGTCTGACGCGGCACAAAACCCGCCTCGTGGCCATCAGCTCCCCGCAACCCACCCACGCGCAGGCCGTTTCGGCCGGCTCGCTGGAAAAGGCCGTTGCCTCGCTGGCCGAACACCGTGAATACCTCCGGGCACTGAGCCCTGACCCGGTCGAGGAGCAGGCACGCAGGCAGGTGGAGATGGTGGCCTCCGGCGGTGCCGTCGGTTTCGAACTGTACGGCTGACGCGGCGTATGGGGGCGAACGTTGGTCTCGGGCCGGCCTGGACCGCCGGCCCGGAGACGCCACAGCAAACTCACAGCCGACACCTCCCTAACAATGCCCCGCGGCTAGGAGTAAATTGTTAGCTGTTCGTACACCATGTCCGGCGCAACCACAGGAGGATGTGTGCTGTTCAAACTGATTGCCCGCAATTTGGCCCCGCACAAGGTGCCGTTGATCGCCATTGTGGTGCTGCAGTTCCTCTCGACGCTTGGCACGTTGTACCTCCCGACGCTCAACGCCGACATCATCGACGACGGCGTCGTCAAGGGCAACGTCTCCGTCATCCTAAACCTTGGCCTGTGGATGCTGCTCATAACTGCCGGGCAGGTCATCTGCGCCATTGCCGCGACCTTCCTCAGCGCCCGCCTGGCGATGGGCGTGGGCCGGCAGATCCGCCGCGACCTGTTCAACAAGGTTGAGACGTTTTCCTCCCGGGAGGTGGGCATCATTGGCGCCCCGTCGCTGATTACCCGGACCACCAATGACGTCCAGCAGGTCCAGATGCTGACCCTGATGTCCTTCACGCTCATGGTGACGGCCCCGATCATGTGCATCGGCGGGATCGTCCTTGCCATGGCGCAGGACGTGGCACTTTCCGGCCTGCTGCTGGTGATCCTGCCGATCCTGATCATAGCCATCGCGCTGATCGTTCGTGTCCTGGTCCCTACCTTCCGCAAGGTCCAGAGCCAGCTGGATGACATCAACGGCGTCCTGCGCGAGCAGATTACAGGAATCAGCGTCATCCGGGCCTTTGGCCGCAGGGACTACGAGGCGGATCGCTTCGCCACAGCCAACGGCGCCCTCACCGCATCCCAGCTGCGCGCAGGTCGCCTGCTCTCGCTCATGTTCCCCACCATCTTCTTCGTCGTGAATGTGACAAGCATCGGCGTACTCTGGTTTGGTGGGCAGCGGATCGACGCCGGCTCCATGCAAATAGGCGCCCTCACCGCCTTCCTGAGCTACATCATGCAGATCCTGATGTCGGTCATGATGGCCATGTTCATGTTCATGATGATCCCGCGCGCGGCCGTCAGCGCCGAACGCATCACCGAGGTCCTTGACACCGAGCCGAGCGTGTTTGACGCATCCAACGCCATCTCCGTTGACAAGCTCGACGGCGTGCTGCGGGTCAACAACGCGGCCTTCAGTTACCCCGGGGCCCAGGAATCTGTCCTCTCGGGGGTCAGCTTCAGCGCCGGCCCGGGAACGACGACGGCGATCATCGGTTCCACAGGCAGCGGCAAGTCAACGCTGGTGAACCTCATACCCAGGCTTCTTGACAGCACCCAGGGCACGATCGAGTTGGGCGGGCACAACGTCAAGGCGCTCACCCTCACCGCGTTGCGTGGTTCAATCGGCCTTGTCCCGCAGAAGGCGTATCTGTTTTCGGGCACCGTGGCCAGCAACGTCCGCATGGGCAACCCGCAGGCCACCGACGAGCAGCTGTGGCAGGCGCTGGAGACCGCGCAGGCCGCCGACTTTGTGCGCAGCATGCCTGAAGGCCTTGATGCCCCGATCGAACAGGGCGGATCAAACGTTTCGGGCGGGCAGCGCCAGCGGCTGTGCATTGCCCGTGCCATCGCCGCACAGCCGTCCGTCTACCTCTTTGACGACAGTTTCTCGGCCCTTGACTACGCCACCGATGCGAAGCTTCGTGCGGCCCTGAAACCCGTCACCCGCGATGCCGCCGTCCTTGTCGTCGCCCAGCGTGTGGGCACCATCAGGGATGCCGACAACATCCTGGTGCTCGATGAGGGGCGGCTCGTGGGGCAGGGCACGCACCACGAACTGCTGCAAACCTGCCCCACGTACCAGGAAATTGTCACATCCCAGCTCAATGCGCAAGACACCGAAGACTCTCAAGAATTGGGTAGCCAGGCATGAGCATGATGCGAGGCGGCCGCGGCGGCGGCCCTCCACAAAAGGCGCTGTCCTTCGGCCCCAGCATGAAACGCATCCTAAGCCTGATCGCCCCTGACAAGGTGCGCATCACGGCCGTCCTTGTCATGGCGGCAATGTCGGTGGGCCTGTCGGTTGTTGCGCCGAAGATCCTCGGAAACGCCACCGACATCATCTTCAACGGGGTCGTGGGCAAGATGCTCGGGCAGTTTCCGGCAGGAACCACCAAGGACCAGGCCGTCGCCGCACTGCGCGCCAGCGGCCAGGGGCAGCTGGCGGACATGCTCTCAGCCATGAACGTGGTGCCGGGGGAGGGTTTGGACCTGAGTGCCCTCGGCGCGGTGCTGATGATTGTCCTTGTCCTCTATGTTGCTGCCTTCTTCTTCAACTGGTCCCAGGGCTTCATCACCACAGGCATTGTCCAGCGCGCCATGTACAGGCTGCGCAAGGATATCGAGGACAAGCTCGACCGCCTGCCCATGTCGCACTTCCAGCAGGAATCCCGCGGTGACGTGCTCTCCCGCGTCACCAACGACATCGACAATTTTTCCCAAACCCTCAACCAGACCCTGACCCAGATCCTCATTGCCGTGCTGACGGTCTTTGGCGTGCTTGGCATGATGTTCTCCATCTCCCCGCTATTGGCAGGCATCTCCCTGGTGACTGTTCCCATCATTGCCTTCATGACAATCTTTATCGCCAAACGTTCACAGGTGCAGTTTGCGGCGCAGTGGAAGAGCACGGGAGACCTCAATGGGCACGTGGAGGAAATGTTCACCGGGCACGAGATCGTTAAGGCTTTCGGCCAGCAGGAAGCGGCCATCGAGAAGTTCAGGGTCAACAACGATTACCTCTATGAATCAAGCGCCAAGGCGCAGTTCATATCGGGCATCATCATGCCGGGCACCAACTTCGTCGCCAACCTGAACTACGTGGTTGTCGCGGTGCTTGGCGGCATCCAGGTGGCCCAGGGAACCCTGACGATCGGCAGCGTGCAGGCGTTCATTCAGTACTCGCGCCAGTTCAGCCAGCCCATGGCCCAGATCGCCAGCATGATCAACCTCCTGCAGTCAGGGGTGGCCTCGGCCGAACGCGTCTTTGAACTTCTTGACGCAAAGGAGCAGCGCCCCGACCACTGCCCCGCCGCACAACTGGCGGAGCCTGAAGGCCGTGTCGTTTTCAGCCACGTGAACTTTGCCTACAACCCTGACGAGCCGCTCATCCAGGACCTCTCCCTCGTGGCCGAGCCGGGCGAGACGGTGGCCATCGTTGGTCCCACCGGTGCGGGCAAGACCACGCTGGTGAACCTGCTCATGCGCTTCTATGAGATTGACTCCGGCACCATCACTGTCGACGGCGTCAACACCGCACACCTGACCCGTGATGACCTGCGCAGCCAGTTCGGCATGGTCCTCCAGGACGCGTGGCTCTTTGGCGGCACCATCAGGGAAAACCTTGCCTATGGAAAGCTGGGTGCCACCAATGAGGAAATCATGGCTGCGGCCGAGGCCACCCACGTGGACCACTTCGTGCGTTCACTCCCCGACGGCTACGACACGGTCCTGACCGACGACGGCGGCGGGCTGAGCCAGGGGCAGCGCCAGCTCATGACGATTGCCCGTGCCTGGATTGCCGACCCCGGAATCCTGATCCTGGACGAGGCAACAAGTTCGGTCGACACCCGCACGGAGGTGATGATCCGCCAGGCCATGAACAAGCTCCGGGCCAACAGGACAAGCTTTGTCATTGCCCACAGGCTCTCCACCATTCGGGACGCGGACTTGATCCTTGTCATGGACCACGGCCAAATCATTGAACAGGGCAGCCACGATGAGCTGTTGGCGCGCAAGGGTTTCTACTACGATCTTTATATGTCACAGTTCGGTGACCCGCTCGTTGAAGAGGTGAGCCAGGTATGAACGCCATGGACGTGTTGATGCGGCGATGGAACCTCGATTTACAGTCGACGGTTCCACCCTTTGAACAGATCCGCCTGCGCATCCTCGACCTCGCGGCGGCAGGGGACCTGGCCGTGGGGACCAAGCTCCCCTCGGTGCGGGCGTTGGCCGCCGATCTTGGCGTCGCTGCCAACACGGTGGCCCGCGCCTACAGGGAACTTGAGCAGGCAGGGGTTGTTGTCACGGCCGGGCGCAGCGGCACGGCCGTCGCCTCCGGCGGGGACATGATCGCCGCCCAGGTGGCCGGCGCCGCGGAGTCCTTTGCCGCCGTCGTGCGTGAACTGGGTGTGCCGCATACCCAGGCCCTGCGTATCGTGACGGCCGCGCTGGAGAGCAATTAATCGGGCACGCGTTCGAACGAACTTTCGATTATACTGATGAGTGAATGCAACGGGCGGCAGAAATGCGGCCGTTCCATTGCCACGCCGCGGACCGTTGCCGATGCATGACGGGCCGACTGCGGCGTGGCAGCCTGCGACGTGAAGGAAAAAATGGCCCAGTATTCAACCCCCGCCAACGCCGTGAAACGCCCGGACTTGTCCCGCCTGGTGGTCAAGGGGGCCCGCGAGCACAACCTGCGCAACGTGGACCTCGACCTGCCGCGCGACGCCATGATCGTGTTCACCGGCCTGTCCGGCTCGGGCAAGTCATCGCTCGCGTTCGACACCATCTTCGCCGAAGGTCAGCGCCGCTACGTTGAATCCCTGTCGGCCTACGCCCGGCAGTTCCTCGGCCAGGTCGACAAGCCCGATGTCGACTTCATCGAGGGCCTGTCCCCGGCCGTCTCCATCGACCAGAAGTCGACGTCGAAGAACCCCCGTTCAACCGTGGGCACCATCACCGAAATTTATGACTACATGCGCCTTCTGTGGGCCCGTGTGGGAACGGCGCACTGTCCCGTGTGCGGCGAGCCCATCGCGAAGCAGACGCCTCAGCAGATCGTTGACCAGCTCCTTGAAATGCCAGAGGGGACCCGCTTCCAAATCCTGGCCCCCGTGGTGCGCGACCGCAAGGGCGAGTTCGTCGACCTGTTCAGGGAACTGACGGCCAAGGGCTATTCGCGGGCCAAGGTCGACGGCGAGCAGATCCAGCTCAGCGACCCGCCCAAGCTGAAGAAGACCTTCAAGCACACCATCGAGGTTGTCGTTGACCGCCTGGTGGTCAAGGACGGCATCCAGCAGCGTCTCACCGACTCGGTGGAAACCGCGCTGGGGCTGGCCGACGGGCGCGTGCTGGCGGAACTTGTCGACCTCGAGGCAGCCGACGCCGACCGTATCCGTTCCTTCTCCGAGAACCTCGCCTGCCCCAACGAACATCCGCTGGCCATTGATGAAATCGAGCCGCGGTCGTTCTCCTTCAACAACCCGTTCGGCGCCTGCAGTGCGTGCAGCGGCATTGGCACGAAGCTTGAGGTCGACGAGGAGCTCGTTGTCCCCAATCCGTTCCTGACCCTGCGCGAGGGCGCCATTGCCCCGTGGTCGCTGGGCACGGCCACCACCGAATACTGGAACCGGCTCCTCGAGGGACTGTCAGCAGAGCTTGACTTCACGCTTGACACCGCCTGGAACAAGCTGAACGACGCGGCACGCACCTCCATCTTGTACGGCAAGGACCACAAGGTGGTTGTGCAGTACAAGAACAGATTCGGCCGCGAACGCAAGTACAGCACGGGCTTTGAAGGCGCCGTCCAGTACATCCAGCGAAAGCACCTCGAGACGGAATCCGACTCTGCCCGTGACCGCTACGAAGAGTACATGCGCCAGATTCCGTGCCCTTCCTGCGGCGGCGCACGGCTGAACCCAGCGTCCCTGTCGGTGCTGATCAACGGCAAGTCCATCGCCGAGGTTTGCGCCCTGTCGATGCGCGACTGCTTTGAGTTCCTCTCCAACCTTGTGTTGACCGGCCGCGAGGCCCAGATCGCCAGCCAAGTCCTGAAGGAAATCCAGGCCCGGCTGAGGTTCCTCCTTGACGTCGGCCTTGAATACCTCAACCTCGAACGCGCCTCCGCGACCCTGTCGGGCGGCGAGGCCCAGCGCATCCGCCTTGCCACGCAGATTGGATCAGGGCTTGTCGGTGTCCTGTACGTTTTGGATGAGCCATCCATCGGCCTGCACCAGCGCGACAACCGCCGTCTCATTGAAACGCTGACCCGCCTGCGCGACCTCGGCAACACGCTCATCGTTGTCGAGCACGACGAGGACACCATAAAGGAAGCCGACTGGATCGTTGACATCGGCCCCGGCGCCGGGGAACACGGCGGCGAGGTAGTCCACTCAGGGTCGTTGCCGGACCTGCTGGCCAACACCCGTTCACTGACAGGGGACTACCTCTCGGGCCGCAAGAGCATCGCCGTGCCGGCCGCACGGCGCAAGTACGATAAAAAGCGTGAACTGACGGTCGTGGGCGCCAAGGAGAACAACCTCCTGAACATTGACGTGAAGTTCCCGCTCGGCGTCCTGACTGCCGTCACCGGCGTCAGCGGCTCCGGCAAGTCAACCCTCGTCAACGAGATCCTGTACAAGGTCCTTGCCAACAAGCTCAATGGCGCCAAGCAGGTCGCCGGGCGCCACCTGCGCGTCGACGGCCTGGAACACCTTGACAAGGTGGTGCACGTCGACCAGAGCCCCATCGGCCGCACCCCGCGTTCCAACCCGGCCACCTACACCGGGGTGTTCGATAACATCCGCAAGCTCTTTGCCGAGACCAACGAGTCCAAGATGCGCGGCTACCAGCCTGGGCGGTTCTCCTTCAACGTCAAGGGCGGACGCTGCGAGGCGTGCACGGGTGATGGCACGTTGAAGATTGAAATGAACTTCCTGCCCGACGTGTACGTGCCCTGCGAGGTGTGCCACGGCGCACGCTACAACCGCGAAACGCTCGAGGTGCACTACAAGGGCAAGTCAATCGCCGACGTCCTGAACATGCCCATCGAGGAAGGCGCCGACTTCTTCGCCGCCTTCACCCCGATCGCCCGGCACCTGCGCACCCTTGTCGACGTCGGACTTGGCTACGTCAGGCTGGGGCAGGCCTCCACCACGCTCTCAGGAGGCGAGGCACAGCGCGTGAAGCTTGCCGCTGAACTGCAGAAGCGCTCCAACGGCCGCAGCATCTACGTCCTGGACGAGCCCACCACGGGCCTGCACTTTGAGGACATTCGCAAGCTGCTGCTCGTGCTGCAGGGGCTTGTCGACAAGGGCAACACAGTCATTGTCATCGAGCATAACCTGGACGTCATCAAGAGCTCCGACTGGATCGTTGACCTCGGACCCGACGGCGGCACCGGCGGCGGTCGCGTGATTGCCACCGGCACACCCGAAAAGGTGGCCAAGAATAGGGACAGCTACACGGCGGAATTCCTGCGCGAGGTCCTTTAGTCCCCACCAGCCGGCCGTCAAAATCGCTGCCGCGATTTTGCCGGAACCTGGCTGGCGTGGGCCCCAGCCGGCCGTCAAAATCGCTGCCGCGATTTTGCCGGAACCTGGCTGGCGTGGGCCCAAGCCGGCGCGAGCCAGCTGTACGTGAAGCCCCCCTTTATGCCCTTGCAGGCATGGATAGGGGCTGTGGGGGTCTGCTCATGAGAAACTATGGACGTGACTACTGCTTCCCCCTCCGTGCAACGTGACGGCCATGCCCATGGCGGCGCCAAGCCCGGCCGCCTCCGCGCCGCTGTCCTCTTCGACCTCGACGGGACGCTTGTCGACCCGGCCGGTGGCATCACCGGCGGCATCCAGCATGCCCTGGCCGCCATGGATTTGCCCGTTCCGGCCGACGACGTGCTCAACGCCATGATCGGGCCCAAGCTTGCCGACGCCCTGGTGAGCATCCTGGGCGTCCCCGCCGAGAAGGTCGAGGGCACCATTGCCGTGTACCGCCAGTGGTACGCCAGCCAGGGCATGGCCATGTCAAGGGTCTACCCTGGCATCACCGAACTGCTGAAGCAGCTCAAGCACGACGGCGTGTCCCTGGCAGTTGCCACGCAAAAGCCCGAGCCGCTGGCCAAGAAGCTGTTGGCCTACCACGGCCTCGACGGTTTTTTCCACGTGATCCGCGGCTCCCACGCCGATGAAACCCTCAAGCCCGGTGACGCGGAGTACCGCTCGGACAAGACGGAAATCATCGCCGCCGCCCTGGCAAACATGCCAGGGAACACCCCTCACGGCAACCGCGCCGCCATCATGGTCGGTGACAGGCACCAGGACGTCAACGGTGCCCGCAGCAACGGGCTCGACTGCATCGGCGTCGCCTGGGGCTTCGCGTCCGACGGCGAGCTTGAGGCGGCGGGAGTTGTCGCCGTCGTGCATTCAACGGACGAACTGGCGCAGGTCCTGGCCTCATCCGACGCACTGGGGGAATCCGTCCATGGCGTTGTATGACGTAACCCGCGTGCTGACCCGCGGCACCATCAGTACGCTGTGCCGGCCTACGGTCGAGGGGCTTGAGAATGTCCCCGTCGACGGGCCGTTCATCGTGGCGCCGAACCATTTGTCGTTCTTTGACTCGGTCATTGTGCAGGCGCTGACGCCGCGCCCGGTGTCCTTCTTCGCGAAGGCCGAATATTTCACCGGCAAGGGTGTCAAGGGGAAGCTGATGAAGACGTTCTTCGAATCGGTGCATTCCATTCCCGTGGAACGTGGCGAGCAGGCCGCCAGCGTGCAGGCCCTGAAGACGCTGCTTGAGATTTTGGGCCGCAACGAAGGTGTGGGCATCTACCCGGAGGGCACCCGTTCGCGCGACGGCGTGCTGTACAGGGGGCGCACAGGCGTTGGCTGGCTGGCGCTGACCACCGGCGCACCCGTGGTCCCCGTGGGGATCGTCGGCACCGAAATGCTGCAGCCGGCAGGATCAAAGGGCTTCAGGCCGGCGAAGTTCACGCTGCGTTTCGGCAAGCCGTTGTACTTTGACAGGACCGGACCAGACCATTCGCTGCCTGCGCGCCGCCATGTCACAGACACCATCATGGACGCCATCGCCGAACTGACGGGCCAGGAACGCAGCGCCAAGTACAACCAAAGCCCCAGCCTCGAGTAGCCATGGCAGATCCCGCAACATACCGGCCCGGGCCGGGCGAAATACCCACGGACCCCGGGGTTTACCGTTTCCGCGATGAACACGGCCGTATCATTTACGTGGGCAAGGCCAAGAACCTGCGGTCGCGCCTGAGCTCCTATTTCGCGAACCCCGCAACGCTGCTGCCCAAAACGCACGCCATGGTCCACCACGCGGCGAGCGTGCAATGGACCATTGTGGGCAGCGAGCTAGAGGCGCTGCAGCTTGAATACACCTGGATCAAGGAATTTGCGCCGCGCTACAACCTGGCCTTCCGGGACGACAAGACCTATCCGTACCTTGCCGTGTCCATGGGAGAGAAGTTCCCGCGGGTGCAGGTCATGCGCGGGGAACGCCGCAAGGGCACCAAGTACTTCGGGCCGTACACGGCAGGGGCCATTCGGGAAACCATGGACACGCTCCTACGCGTCTTCCCCGTGCGCAGCTGCTCACCCGGCGTGCTGCGCCGCGCCGAACGCAGCGGCAGGCCCTGCCTGCTGGGCTACATCGACAAGTGCGCCGCCCCGTGCGTGGGACGCATCAGCGTCGAGGACCACAAGGCCCTGGCCCAGGACTTCTGCGACTTCATGGGAGGCGAGGCCAAGCGCTTCATCGGCACCCTTGAAAAGAGAATGGCCGACGCCGTCGCCGAACTTGACTATGAACAGGCCGCCAGGGTGCGCGATGACATCATCGCTCTGCGGAAAGTCTTTGAACGCAACGCCGTGGTGCTCACGGAAGACACCAATGCCGACATTTTCGCCGTCGAACAGGACGACCTCGAAGCGGCCGTCCAGGTGTTTTACGTTCGTGGCGGCCGCATCAGGGGCCAGCGCGGCTGGGTCGTTGAAAAGGTCGAGGACGCCACTGACGCCGAACTGTGGGAGCACCTGATGCAGCAGGTGTACGGAGCCGAGGAATCGCAGCAGGACGCCATCCCGCGCCAGATCCTTGTGCCTGAACTTCCTGCCAACCACGAGTACCTGGCCCAGTGGCTTGGCGGTCTGCGCCAGGGCACGGTGACAATCAAGGTGCCCCAGCGCGGTGAGAAGGCTGCGCTCATGGACACCGTCCAGGCCAATGCCCGCCAGGCGATGATCCTGCACAAGTCCCGCCGCGCCGGGGACCTGACCACCAGGTCGCTGGCACTGCAGGAGCTGCAGGAAGCCCTCGAGCTACCCCTGCCGTTGCTGCGCATCGAGTGCTATGACATTTCCCATGTCCAGGGAACCAACGTGGTCGCCTCGATGGTTGTGGTTGAGGACGGGCTGGCGAAGAAGAGCGAGTACAGGAAGTTTTCCATCACGGGCGACGCCGCGATCGACGACACAGCCTCGATGTACGACGTCATCACCCGCCGCTTCCGCAACTACCTGAGCGAGAAGGAGGAACGGGCAGCAGTCGTGCAGGCCTCTGGCAGCATCCCCGTCGGGGACACCCCGGACGGCGGTGCCGGGGCCGCGGAGGCTCCCAAGTCCAAGTTCGCCTACCCGCCCAACCTCGTGGTTGTCGACGGCGGTGTGCCCCAGGTCAACGCGGCCTCGAAGGCACTGGCCGACCTTGGCATCGACGACGTTGCCGTGGTGGGCCTCGCCAAGCGCCTCGAGGAGGTGTGGGTGCCCGGCAGTGACTTCCCCGTCATCCTGCCGCGCTCCTCGGAAGGCCTGTACCTGCTCCAGCGCATCCGCGACGAGGCCCACCGCTTCGCCATCACCTTTCACCGGGCCAAGCGCGGCAAGGCCATGACGGCGTCCGTGCTGGACCAGGTGCCCGGGCTGGGCGCGGCCAAACAGAAGGCCCTGCTGGCGCACTTCGGCTCGCTCAAAAAGGTGCGAACAGCCACCGTGGAGGAGCTCGTGCAGGTCAAGGGCGTCGGTCCCGTGCTCGCCCAGGCGATTTTCGACGTCGTCAATGCCGACGGAGGCTCGGCCGGCACCACCCCCAAACCCGCCGTCAACATGACGACGGGTGAGATCCTCGACTGACGCCCTCCCCAAGACTCGCTGCGCTCGGATGGGGCCCCGTGGCCGCTAGGCTTAGAGCGTAGACGTGCCGGGGGCCAACAACGCTCCCGCGGGCAAGCCAACAACTGACAGGGAAGAGCAATGACCGAACAGCAAGACCCAACCACCACCATCGTTGGCGGCGCGGCAGCCGATGCCGCTGAAGACGGGGCCGTGGCTGAGGCCGACCTGACCCCCATCAAGCCCGTGCAACCTGAACTGCTCGTGGTCACAGGCATGTCGGGCGCAGGACGCAGCACCGCAGCCAACGCCCTTGAGGACCACGGCTGGTACGTCATTGAAAACCTCCCACCTCAGATGCTCGGCACCCTGGCCGAACTTGTCTCGCGCATGCCCGCGGCGCTGCCGAAACTGGCAGTTGTGGTTGACGTGCGTGGCAAGGCCCTCTTTGCCGACATCCGCGAGTCACTGAACGCCCTCTCAGCCGCCGGCGTGGCCTACCGCGTGCTCTTCCTCGACGCCAGCGATGACACCCTGGTGCGCCGCTTCGAGCAGGGCCGGCGCCCCCACCCCCTGCAGGCCGACGGGCGCATCCTGGACGGCATCGCCGCCGAACGCCTCCTGCTGGCGGAAATGAAGGACCAGGCCGAGATGATCCTGGACACCTCCGTCATGAACGTCCACCAGCTGGGCACGGCCGTCACCGAGCTTTTCTCCGAGTCCGGACCCGTGGTTCTGAGCCTGACAGTGATGAGCTTCGGCTTCAAATACGGCCTGCCCGTCGACGCCAACTACGTCGCCGACGTCAGGTTCATCCCGAACCCGCACTGGATCCCGCAGCTGCGCCCGCTCACAGGGCAGGACGAGGCTGTCAGCAACTTTGTGCTCAATGACAACGGTGCCGCCGACTTCGTCGAGCGGTACGTGCACGCCCTCGAGCCCGTTTTTGAAGGCTACCGCCGGGAAAACAAGCATTACGCCACCATTGCCATCGGCTGCACCGGCGGCAAGCACCGCTCCGTCGCCGTGGCGATTGAACTGGCCAAGCGCCTGAGCCAGCTGCCCCGCGTCACCACGAGCATCCGGCACCGAGACCTCGGCCGGGAGTAACCATGTACACAGGCATCCTGCCCATCCTCCCCACGGCCGCGAAACTCCCGGCCCCTGAGACCGGCGTGCGTGTCGCTGCCTTGGGAGGCGGTCACGGACTGGCCGCGTCCCTGTCCGCGTTGCGCCTGGTCACCGGCAACGTCACGGCCGTTGTCACAGTCGCTGACGACGGCGGCTCCTCCGGCCGCCTCCGTGACGAGTTGGGCGTCCTCCCACCGGGCGACCTGCGCATGGCCCTTTCGGCGCTGTGCGACGACACCGATTGGGGGAGGACCTGGCGCGACGTCATGCAGCACCGCTTCACCTCCCGCGAAGGGGTCTCCGGCTCCCTCGACAACCATGCCCTGGGGAACCTGCTCATTGTGACCCTGTGGGAACTGCTGGGCGACCCCGTGGCGGGGCTGCGCTGGGCCGGCGCCCTGCTCGGCGCCCGCGGCGAGGTCCTGCCGATGGCAAGTGTGCCGCTGACCATCGAGGGCCGGGTCCTGACCAACGGCATACCGGGGGAGCTGATCCGCGGCCAGTCCCGCCTGGCCAAGGCCGGCGAGCTGGACAACGTGGCCCTTGTTCCCCAGGACGCCCCCGCCTGTGCCGAGGCCGTTGCCGCGATCCACAATGCCGACTGGGTGGTCCTGGGCCCCGGATCCTGGTACACCTCCGTCCTGCCGCACCTGCTGCTGCCTGAAATGCGTGACGCCCTGTGCACCACCACGGCCAAGCGCCTGCTGACAATGAACCTCGACGTCAACGACGCGGAGGCCGCCGGCATGAACGCCGCAGACCACCTGCATGTGATATCCCGCTACGCGCCAGGCTTCACCGTGGACGTGGTGCTGGCCGATCCGCAGTCAATTGGCGATGTTGGTGAGTTCACGCAGGCTGCCGCAATGATAGGGGCCGAGGTGGTGTTCGGTAAGGTAGGCAGTTCCGGTGGCAACACCGTCCACGACCCCCTGCGGCTGGCGGCAGCCTACCGGGATATTTTTGGGGACCATTAATGCACGTGAAAGTGAAGGCTGAACCATGGCGCTGACCGCGGCGGTAAAAGAGGAATTGTCCCGATTGGACGTCAAAAAGTCCTCGGTGCGCAAGGCCGAGGTGTCGGCGCTGCTGCGCTTTGCCGGAGGACTTCACATCATCTCCGGACGCATCGTCATCGAGGCCGAGGTGGACACTGCGGCAACAGCGCGGCGCCTGCGTGTGGCCATCGCAGAAATGTACGGCCACCAAAGCGAGATCGTTGTCGTATCGGGCGGCGGGCTGCGCCGCGGCAGCCGCTACGTGGTGCGGGTTGTGCGTGACGGTGAGGCACTTGCCCGCCAAAGCGGGCTCCTCGACGGCCGCGGGCGCCCCGTGCGCGGGCTGCCATCCGCCGTCGTCAATGGTTCCACCGCGGATGCCGAAGCCGTGTGGCGTGGGGCCTTCCTCGCCCACGGTTCCCTGACCGAGCCAGGCCGCTCCTCCGCCCTGGAAATCACTTGCCCCGGCCCGGAGGCAGCCCTGGCCCTTGTGGGCGCCGCACGCAGGCTGGACATCCCCGCCAAGGCCCGTGACGTGCGCGGCATCGACAGGGTCGTGATCCGCGACGGCGACACGATCGGTGCGCTGCTTGTCCGCATGGGCGCCCACGACACCTTCCTCGTGTGGGAGGAACGGCGCATGCGCAAGGAAGTCCGCGCTACGGCCAACCGCCTGGCCAACTTTGACGACGCCAACCTGCGCCGCTCGGCCCAGGCCGCCGTTGCCGCCGGCGCACGCGTAGAGCGGGCACTTGAAATCCTCGGCGACGACGTCCCCGACCACCTTAAGTACGCCGGCGCATTGCGCGTTGCGCATAAACAGGCAAGTCTTGATGAGCTGGGCCGGCTCGCCGACCCGCCGCTCACCAAGGACGCCATCGCCGGACGCATCAGGCGATTGCTGGCCATGGCCGACAAAAAAGCCAAGGACCTGGGCATTCCCGGCACTGAGTCGAACGTCACCTTCGACATGCTCGATGGCTGACGCGCCTAGTATGAAAGAGTAAGAGACAGGAATACGCCCGAAAAGGCTGTCCTGACCTGCCGGACGTCCGTCACATTCGATGGCGCACCGGCAAATCCACAGAAGAATCGCAATGGAGGAACCGTGACTAAGTACACACTTCCGGAACTCAGCTATGACTACGCTGCCCTGGAACCCAATATTTCCGCCCGCATCATGGAACTGCACCACAGCAAGCACCACGCGGCCTACGTCGCAGGCGCCAACCAGGCTCTGGAGCAGCTCGCAGAGGCACGCGAAAGCAACAACTTCGCCAATGTCAACAGGTTCTCCAAGGACCTGGCATTCCACCTCGGTGGCCACACCAACCACTCCATCTTCTGGAACAACCTTTCCCCCGAGGGTGGCGACAAGCCCGAAGGTGAGCTGGCAGCGGCCATTGACGATGCGTTCGGTTCCTTCGACGCCTTCCGCGCACACTTCACCGCTGCAGCCATGGGCATCCAGGGCTCCGGCTGGGCACTGCTTTCCTACGAAGGCCTCGGCGGCAACATGGTCATCGAGCAGCTCTTCGACCAGCAGGGCAACATCCCCGTGGCCACCACCCCGCTGCTCATGCTCGATATGTGGGAGCACGCCTTCTACCTTGACTACGTCAACGTCAAGGCCGACTACGTCAAGGCATTTTGGAACATTGTGAACTGGGCCGACGTGTCCAAGCGCTTCGAGGCGGCACGCAAGAACGCTTCCTCGCTGATCCTGCCGTAACTGGCAGTCCGTACGACGCCGCGGCAGCTTCCGCGGCGTCGTTCGGGACGGCAGCCCCGAGGCTGCCCGCATGACCAATATATGGACGTCAGCTGCGTAAGATTAACGGGGCTGGCCCCAAGGAACGTAACATAGATCACGGCGCCACTTTGTCGTTGTGCGCCATGAAAGAAAATCTCTGCCCAATGTCGTGCGGGAACCCCTGGCTGAAGGTGACCTTCAGCCTGACTACGCGTGTTCAACAGAGCACCAAGGAGAAGAGAACAAGTGACTACTCGTATTGGTATCAACGGGTTCGGCCGCATCGGCCGCAACTACTTCCGCGCCGCACTTGCACAGGGCGCCGACATTGAGATTGTTGCTGTCAACGACCTCACCAGCCCGGAAACCCTGGCTCACCTGCTCAAGTACGATTCCGTCACCGGTCGGTTGGCCGTTTCGGTTGAGGTTGTCGACGGCCACCTCGTGGTTGACGGCAAGACCATCCAGGTATTCGCCGAGCGCGATCCCGCCAACCTTCCCTGGGGCGAGCTGGGTGTTGACATCGTCATCGAGTCCACGGGCTTCTTCACCAAGGCCGCAGGCGCACAGAAGCACATCGATGCAGGCGCCAAGAAGGTCCTGATCTCCGCACCGGCCTCCGATGAAGACATCACCATCGTCATGGGCGTCAACGACGAACTGTACGACCCGGCTGCGCACAACATCATCTCCAACGCATCCTGCACCACCAACTGCCTCGGCCCGCTGGCCAAGGTCCTGAACGACAACTTCGGTCTGGAGCGCGGTCTCATGACCACCATCCACGCCTACACCGCGGATCAGAACCTGCAGGACGGCCCGCACAGCGACCTCCGCCGTGCACGCGCCGCCGCCATCAACATGGTTCCCACCTCCACCGGTGCTGCCAAGGCAATCGGCCTGGTCCTGCCGGAGCTCAAGGGCAAGCTTGACGGCTTCGCCATCCGCGTACCCGTCCCCACAGGCTCCGCAACCGACTTGACCGCGACCCTGAGCCGCGAGGTCACGGTTGAGGAAGTCAACGCCGCCTACAAGGCTGCTGCAGCCGAAGGCAAGCTGGCCGGCTACCTGACGTACACCGAGGATCCCATCGTTTCCTCGGACATCGTCACCGACCCGTCCTCCTCGATCTTCGATTCCGGCCTGACCAAGGTCATCGGCAACCAGGTCAAGGTTGTTTCCTGGTACGACAACGAGTGGGGCTACTCCAACCGCCTGGTCGATTTGACCAAGCTCGTCGCTTCGAAGCTCTAAGGCATAAACTCATGACTCTTCACACCCTCAGCGAACTCATCGATGAAGGTGTCCGCGGGCGGTACGTTCTTGTCAGAAGTGACCTGAACGTGCCGCTCGACGGCTCTAACGTCAGTGACGACGGGCGCATCAAGGCCTCGATTCCCGTCATCAAGGCACTGGCCTCCGCCGGTGCCCGCGTCCTTGTCAGCGCGCACCTGGGCCGCCCCAAGGGCACCCCCGAAGCCAAGTACTCACTGGCCCCGGCCGTTGCGCGCCTGGCCGAACTCGCTCCGGAACTAAATGCCACCCTGGCGTCCGACACCACAGGTGCCGCAGCCCAGGCTGCTGCCGCCGGTTTGGCTGACGGGTCCGTCCTCGTTCTGGAAAACGTGCGCTTTGATGCGCGCGAAACATCCAAGGATGACGCCGAGCGGGCAGCTTTCGCTGCCGAGCTGGCGGCATTGACCGGCGACAACGGCGCATACGTGGATGACGCCTTCGGTGCCGTTCACCGCAAGCATGCCAGCGTCTACGACATCGCCAAGGTGCTGCCGTCCTACCAGGGCGCCCTGGTCCGGACCGAACTGGAAGTGCTGC
Source organism: Arthrobacter sp. LAPM80 (assembly GCF_046736435.1). Classification (NCBI taxonomy): domain Bacteria; kingdom Bacillati; phylum Actinomycetota; class Actinomycetes; order Micrococcales; family Micrococcaceae; genus Arthrobacter; species Arthrobacter sp. LAPM80. The sequence goes on along the minus strand of NZ_JBCHVD010000007.1, from coordinate 127,493 downwards.
GCAAGCTCACCACGGAATCGGAACGGCCCTACGTGGTTGTTTTGGGCGGTTCCAAGGTTTCCGACAAGCTGGCTGTCATTGAGAACCTGATTGGCAAGGCGGATTCCATCCTGGTGGGCGGCGGAATGCTGTTCACCTTCCTTGCGGCCCAGGGCCACAAGGTAGGCGCCTCGCTGCTTGAGGTCGACCAGATCCCCGTGGTCCAGGACTACCTTGCCCGCGCGGAAGCAGCCGGAACCACCTTTGTCCTGCCCACGGATGTTGTTGTTGCTGCCGGCTTCGCCGCAGATGCAGCACACGAAGTGGTCGCCGCAGACGCCATCGAAGGCAGCGCCTTCGGTGCCGGCGGACTGGGCCTGGACATTGGTCCGGATTCGGCCGCGGCCTTCGCCGCAGCCATTGCCGGAGCTAAGACGGTGTTCTGGAACGGCCCCATGGGCGTGTTTGAGTTCGCTGCCTTCGCCGAAGGGACCCGGGCCGTGGCCCAGGCCCTGAGTGTCAACAGCGGCTTCACAGTCGTCGGCGGCGGCGACTCGGCCTCCGCCGTTCGCTCACTCGGCTTTGCCGACGCCGCATTCGGCCACATCTCCACCGGTGGCGGCGCAAGCCTGGAGTACCTTGAAGGCAAGGAACTTCCCGGACTGGTTGCACTGGACCGCTAGTCGCATAAGGTGGCGGCAGGTAAACCCTGCCGCCACCTTTTTGCATAGATTTGACATAGTTGTATTTAAGTGACGCAAGAAACGAGATGACGATGACAACTTCAACCAACGGCCACTTCGACCGCACACCGCTGATTGCCGGCAACTGGAAGATGAACATGGACCATGTCCAGGGCATCACGTTGCTGCAAAAGCTCGCATGGACACTTTCCGATGCCCGCCACGACTTCAGCCGGGTGGAAGTTGCAGTCTTCCCTCCGTTCACGGACCTTCGCGGCGTGCAGACCCTCGTACAGGGCGACAAACTTAAGCTTGCCTACGGCGGACAGGATCTCTCCGACAAGGATTCCGGCGCTTACACCGGCGACATCTCCGGTGCCTTCCTGAACAAGCTCGGCTGCGCCTACGTCCTGGTGGGCCACAGCGAACGCCGTGAATTCCACAATGAGAGCGAAGAACTGCTCAACGCCAAGGTCAAGGCCGCCTACCGCCACGGCATCACCCCGGTGCTGTGCGCCGGCGAAGGCCTTGAAATCCGCCAGGCCGGCACCCACGTCGAGCACACGCTCGCCCAGGTCCGTGGCGGTGTCGCAGGCCTGAGTGCCGAAGAAGCGGCAACACTTGTCATCGCCTATGAGCCCGTCTGGGCCATCGGCACCGGCGAGGTCGCAGGACCGGAAGATGCACAGGAAATGTGTGCAGCCATCCGCGCCGAACTGGTCGAACTCTTCGACGCCGAGACGGCAGCCAAGACCCGCCTGCTGTACGGCGGATCCGTCAAGGCCAACAACGTTGCCGCCATCATGGCAGAGCGCGACGTTGACGGCGTTTTGGTGGGTGGCGCGAGCCTTGACGCAGGCGAATTCGCCAGCATCGCACGCTTCGAAAACCACCTGGTTGCCAACTAAGAGTAACCAGGCAGCTTTTACCCAGGTCACGATCCGTGTCCATTCGCAATGTGTGGGTGGACACGGATAGACTTGACTGCGGACACAATGGCCGGGCCGTCAAGGTGCGTCAGTTGTCCGGAACGCAACTATTTTGTGAGCCGCCCAACGGTTGGGCAGCCCATTCACCATGTTCGAAAGGCCACTCGTGGAAACACTACAAATCGCCCTTCAGATCCTTCTGGGTATCACCAGCTTGCTGCTGACCTTGTTGATCCTGCTGCACAAGGGCCGTGGCGGCGGTCTGTCCGACATGTTTGGCGGCGGCATGAGCTCCAATCTTGGTTCCTCCGGCGTTGCCGAGCGCAACCTCAACCGCTTCACCGTGATTCTCGGCATCACCTGGGGTCTGGTGATTATCGGCCTCGGCCTGATCATGTCCTATGGACACATCGGCGCCTAAGAACGCAGTATGACGAAAAAAGGTCCCCTCCGGCATTGCGCTGGAGGGGACCTTTTGCGTTGGGTTTCGTTGCGGCGGGGTGGGTCAGTGTTCGCGGCGCATCAGTGCCTCGGGCACCTTTGCTGCTGCTGCCTCATCCAGGAGCCACATTGTCTTGTTGATGCCGCGGGCGCCGGATGCCGGCACCTGGACCGGGCTGGCGCCTGCAAGTCCAAGGCCGACGGCGGCTGCCTTGTCCGCGCCGGCGGCAACGATCCAGATTTCCTGGGCCGAGTTAATGGTTTCCAACGTCAGTGAAACACGCTCCGGCGGCGGCTTGGGGGAGTTGCGCACTGCCACGACTGAGGCTCCCGTGGTGCGGATGCCCGCCATCTCGGGGAACAGTGAGGCAATGTGTGCGTCGGGGCCCATGCCAAGCAGGAGGACGTCGAAGCGGGGGACGGCGGGCGCCTGGGCCGGGGATGCGTCATCGTTTTCCCACTCGAGAAGGGCCGCGGCGGCAAGCTCTTGGGCATACTGGGCTGCTGCTTCATCCAGGCCGGCCACGGTGTCGGAGGCCGCCATGATGTGCACGCGCGCGGGGTCGACGGGAACGTGCTCAAGCAGCGCCTCGGCTGCTTGGCCGTAGTTCCTGTCGGGGGAACCGGTGGCAACGAACCTGTCGTCGCCGAACCAAAAATTCACCTTGCTCCAGTCAACGGCCAGGTGCGCCGGTGACTTGGCAACCTCACGCAGGGTGGCAATGCCAACGCTGCCGCCGGTCAAAACGAGAGTTGCCTCACCCCGCTCGCTTTGGACATCAAGCAACCTGGTGATGAGCCGTGCAGCCGTGGTGGCGGCAAGGACGTCAAAGGACGGGTGCACGGTGATACGGACATTGCGGTTCATAACTGAACAACCTTTTCTACTGCCAACAGCTTCTTCAGGCCCTCGGTGACAACTTCACCGAAGACCACATCGGGGTCAAGGCGGCGTAGTTCCTCCGCCAGGCAATCCTGCAGGGTGCGCCGTGGAAGCGAGATTTGTTGCACGGGCTGGCCGGGCTGTGTCAGCACGGCTTCCAGGGAGCCGGGGCGGGTGATCTGGATGTTGCCTTTTTTGCGTTCAATGACGACGGTGCGGATGCCGGTGCCGCGGGGGTCCTCGGTGACGGTGATGGGCACCCGAAGGGCGCGGTGCAGCCAGGCGGCCAGCAGCAGCGTGCTGGGTGAATCGGAGGCGCCTTCCACCTTGAGACCGAGGATCGGGTCGTTGTCATCGCACTGGTCCAGGGCCGCGGCAAGCTGGACACGCCAGGATGTCAGTCGGGTCCAGGCCAGGTCGGTGTCACCTGCGGCGTAGGTGCCGGCGATGTGTTCGAGGGCTGCGTGGGGATCGGCGGCATTGGCCGAATCCGTGATGCGCCGGTGGGCAATGCGGCCCACCGGTGACTGACTCGGTACCGGGGGTGCCTCATAGGGCCACCAGGCGACAATGGGTGCATCCGGGAGCAGCAGTGCCGAAACAAGCGACTCGTTTTCGGCAGCCAGTTCCCCGTGGCCGCGCAGCACGATGACCTCCGAGGCCCCGGCGTCACCGCCTACCCGGATTTCCCCGTCGAGGCGGGTTTCATCCTGGGCCGAGCCCGCCGCCAGGACGATGATCCGGCAGGGATGTTCGCGGCTTGCCAGGTTGGCAGCCGCGATGGCTTCCTCCTCCAGACCGTTCTTGGTGATCACCACCAGGGTCAGGACACGGCCCAGGGTGACGACGCCACCTTGTTCGCGTAGCTTGACTATCTGCTTGGTGATTTTTGACGTGGTGGTGTCAGGCAGGTCAACGATCATGGCCGGCGCCACGTCCTTCCGTCTCGTTTCAAAAGTTCATCTGCCGAAGAGGGGCCCCAGCTACCAGGTTCATAGCTTTCAGGCTGGATGCCCTCGGCTGCCCAGTATTCCTCGAACGGGTCAAGGATTTTCCACGACAACTCGACTTCCTCATGGCGTGGGAACAAGGGGGGTTCACCCAACAGCACATCAAGGATGAGCCGCTCGTAGGCTTCCGGGCTTGATTCGGTGAAGGCGTGGCCATAGCCGAAGTCCATGGTGACGTCCCGGACCTCCATTTGAGTTCCGGGTACCTTTGAGCCAAAGCGGATCGTGACACCCTCATCGGGCTGCACACGGATCACCACGGCATTTTGACCGAAGTCATCCTCGGCGTGGTCGGTGAATAGCAGATTGGGTGCGCGTTTGAAGACCACGGCGATTTCGGTGACACGGCGGCCCAGACGTTTGCCTGCACGCAGGTAGAACGGAACACCTGACCAGCGCCGGGTGTTGATGTCCAGGCGGATCGCGGCAAACGTTTCGGTGGTGGAATCGGCGGGAATGCCTTCCTCTTCCAGATAGCCCTGGACGAGTTCGCCACCCTGCCAGCCGCCAGCGAACTGGCCGCGGGCAGAATGCTTCGACAGGTCCTTGGGCAACTTGACGGCTGCGAGTACCTTTTCCTTTTCCGCGCGCAGGTGGTCGGCATTGAAGGAAATGGGCTCCTCCATGGCCGTCAGGGCCAGGAGCTGGAGCAGGTGGTTTTGGATGACGTCACGGGCTGCGCCCACGCCGTCGTAGTAGCCGGCACGGCCGCCGGTGCCGATGTCCTCGGCCATGGTGATCTGCACGTGGTCCACGTAGTTGGCGTTCCACAACGGCTCGAAGAATTGGTTGGCAAAGCGCAGTGCCAGGATGTTCTGGACGGTTTCCTTGCCCAGATAGTGGTCAATCCTAAAGACCGAGTCAGGGGGGAAGACGGATTCAACGATGTCATTGAGAGCACGGGCCGACTCCAGGTTGTGCCCAAACGGCTTTTCAATGACAACACGGCGCCAGTTCTCGTCCCCCTTCCGGGCCAGACCATGTTCGGAGAGCTGGCGGCAGACAAGTTCAAACGCCTTCGGCGGGATGGAGAGGTAGAACGCGTGGTTTCCGCGCGTTCCCCGTGTCTGATCGAGCTCGGCAAGGGTTGCCTTCAGACGTTCAAAGGCTTCGTCATCATCAAATTCGCCCTGCACAAAGCGGATGCCCTCACGCAGCTGGCTCCACACTGTTTCATCAAAGGGCGTGCGGCAGTGCTCCTGAACCGAGGCCTTCACCGTGGCGGCAAAGTCTTCGTCCGCCCAAGAGCGCCGGGCAAAGCCCACAAGTGCAAAGCTGGGGGGCAGCAGCCCGCGGTTCGCAAGGTCGTACACGGCAGGCATGAGCTTCTTGCGCGCCAGATCACCGGTCACTCCAAAAAGCACCAGTGACGACGGTCCCGCCACCCGGGACAGCCGCCGGTCGCGGCCGTCCCGAAGCGGGTTTTCATTGGGTGTTGTGGCAGAGGTGGGCATCAGTTGAGAGGTAGCCTTATGCGTCTAATTGGCGGCCGGCAAGTGCGGCAACCACGGTCTTGAGTTGAGCAACGCCGGCTGCCACGTCAGTGAAGTGCAGGCGCAGTACGGGACGTCCATGATCGGCAAGCACCGCGGCGTCACCAGCGGCCTGGGCGGCAATCAGCTCACCAAAGCTAAACGGCCTCTCAGGAATTGCCAAATCGGCAGCCTCGGTGCCCGTAACCTGCAAGAACACACCGATGGCCGGTCCGCCCTTGTGGAACTGTCCGGTTGAGTGCAGAAAGCGCGGGCCCCAGCCAAACGTGACAGGACGGTTGGTGATTTCGGCGAGTTCGTCGCGGACCTCCGCCAGGGGTGCGTTGGCCAGCCTGTCTAGGTAGACCTGGACGCTCAGGTAACTGTCGCCCCCAAGGGCTCCGAATAAGGCCTCGAGTGCCTCGGTGACCGTAGCCGCCCCCACCAGCCATGCGGCCTCGGCGTTGGCGGTGCGGACCTCGATGGCGCCGTCCGTGAACAGTGCTGCCGTCGGGGCCGGAGTTGCATCCAGGAGCCCGCGGGCGGCGACCTTTGCGGCCTCAACGTCGGGCTGGTCGAAGGGGTTGATACCCAGCAGGCGGCCGGCGACGGCAGTGGCAAATTCCCACACCATCATCTGCGCGCCCAGATCACCGGAAATGCTGACCTCGTTTTCACGAAGTTCGACGTCGGAGTCCCCGGCAACCAGCCGAACCACCAGGACGTCTTCGGCGCCGCCGGTGACCTCGGGAGAGTTGGGTCCGGCAACGACAGGCAGTACGCCTGTGCCAAGCTTGCCCGTTGATTCGGCAATGAGCTGCTCGGCCCAGTCGGCGAAGCCAACCATGCCCGAACCCTCATCAACGATCACGATCTTGTTGCGCAGCGGGCTGGTGCCGCCAAGGGCCGCACCCAATCGCAGGCCGATGTTGTCCACGTCATCGTCGCGGAGCATCTCGCCGGCTTCCTCTGCCGAATCCAGCAGCGCTGAGATATCGGCACCGGCCAGGCCCGAAGGGACCAGGCCGAACGCTGTCAGGCCCGAGTAGCGGCCGCCAACGTTGGGGTCTGCATTGAAGACCTTGCGGTAGCCGGCCTCACGCGCCGAGACGTCAAGCGGGGATCCCGGGTCGGTGACGATGATGATGCGGGACTTGGCGTCGATCCCAGCAGTGGTGAACTCCTGCTCGAAGATGCGGCGCTGTGAATCCGTCTCAAGCGTCGATCCTGACTTGGAGGAGACGACAATGGCTGTGGTTGCCAGGCGGTCGCTGACGGCGGCCCGGACCTGGTCGGGGTCGGTGCTGTCAAGGACGCTGAGCTCGACGCCGGCGGTGCCGGTGATGACCTCGGGGGCCAGAGACGAGCCGCCCATGCCGCACAGCACGATGTGGTTGACGCCTTCTGCGCGCAGTTCATCGCGCAGTGCGGCGATATCGGCCAGAAGTGCCGAGGAAACCTCGGGGGCCTCCACCCAGCCGAGACGGATGGCCGACTCGGCTTGCGCGTCGGGGCCCCACAGCGTGGCGTCCTTCGCGAAGATGCGTGAGGCGAGCTGATCGGCGACGAGCGTCATCAGGTGCTTTTCCCCGGCCAACTTGGCGGCGCCGGTCGCAGCGAATGCCAGTGATGTCATGGTCTCTAGCCTTCCGCGCCTGCGGCGTCGAGTGCTTCCTGCACATGGTTGAGCAGTTCCTGCCAGCTGGCCACGAACTTGTCCAGGCCTTCAGTCTCGAGCAGCTCGACGACGTCGTTGTAGGAGATGCCCAAGCCTTCGAGCTGGTTCAGCAGGGCGTTGGACGCCTCGTAGCTGCCCGTGATGGTGTCACCGGTGACGACGCCGTGGTCAAATGCGGCGTCGAGGGTCTTCTCCGGCATGGTGTTGACAACGTTCGGAGCAACCAATTCGGTGACATACAGGGTGTCGGGGTAGGCCGGGTTCTTGACGCCGGTGGAGGCCCACAACGGACGCTGGGGGAGTGCGCCGGCGTCGGCCAGCAGCGCCCAGCGCTCGGAAGAGAGGACCTCTTCGAAGGCCTGGTAGGCCAGGCGGGCGTTGGCCAGTCCGGCCTTGCCCTTCAGTGCGGCCGCTTCCTCGGTGCCGATGGCGTCGAGGCGCCCGTCAATCTCCAGGTCGACGCGGGAGACGAAGAAGGACGCCACGGAGTGGATGTCTGCCAGGTTGTGGCCGTTGGCCTTGGCCAGCTCAAGTCCGCTCAGGAAGGCGTTCATGACGGCCCGGTAGCGGTCCAGCGAGAAGATCAGGGTGACGTTGACGCTGATGCCTTCACCCAGTGTTGAGGTGATGGCTTCCAGGCCCTCAAGCGTGGCCGGAATCTTGATGTAGACGTTCTTCTTGTTGACCTTGGCGTACAGGCGCTTGGCCTCGGCGAAGGTGCCCTCGGTGTCCCAGGCCTTGCGCGGGTCAACTTCAATGGAGACGCGGCCGTCAACACCCTTGGTGGCTGCGGCGATGGGGGCGAACAGGTCGCAGCCGTCGGCGACGTCGGCCGTGGTGATTTCAAAAACGGCATCTTCGGCGTTGGTGCCGGCGGCGGAGAACTTCTTCAGCTCCGGCTTGTAAAGGTCGCTCTTGGTGATGGCTGCCTCAAAGATGCTCGGGTTGGTGGTCACGCCAACAACGTTCTTCTCTTCGATGAGCTTTGCCAGGCTGCCGCTGTTCAGGCGTTCGCGGGAGAGGTCGTCAAGCCAGATGGAGACGCCGGCAGCCGAGAGTGCTGCTGTGGGTGTGGAGTTAGTCATGTTGCTACTTCCTTTGGAGTAAGGACCTGCATCTTGGGAACTGTTTACATCAGCACCGCAGGCAAGGCGTTCTATTCCCGATGCCGCCGTGCTGTCCCGAAGGGTGGCCCGGCGGCAGCGGCAACGTATGTGTGAAATCTAAAGGGGCACAGGACCCGGCAGCGCTGCCGCTGCCGGGTGGCTGGAACTAGGCGCCTGCTGCGGCCAGGGAATCCTTGGCGGCTGCGGCCACGGCTTCTGAGGTGATGCCGAATTCGTTGAACAGGATCTTGTAGTCGGCGGACGCGCCGAAGTGCTCCAGGGAAATGGAGCGGCCTGCATCGCCGACGAATTCGCGCCAGCCAAGGGCCAGTCCGGCTTCAACGGAGACGCGGGCCTTTACTGCGGCGGGGAGGACCTGCTCGCGGTATTCGGCGCTTTGGGCATGGAACCACTCGACACACGGCATGGAGACGACACGGGCGGCGATGCCTTCGGCTGCGAGAGCCTCGCGGGCCTCGACGGCCAGCTGGACCTCGGAACCTGTGGCGATCAGGATCACAGCGGGGGTGACCACTGCGCCGTCGGACACTGCCTCGGCCAGGACGTAGCCGCCCTGGGCTACGCCGGCGGCGGAACCGAACTCGGTGGCCGTTGCCGCACCGGTGCCGCGGGGGTAGGTGGGAATGTTCTGGCGGGTCAGCACGATGCCGGCCGGGTTGTCGGTGGTTTCCAGGATCTTCTTCCAGGCAGCCGAAACCTCGTTGGAGTCGCCGGGGCGCACCACGTCAAGGCCCGGGATGGCGCGCAGGGTCGCAAGCTGCTCCACCGGCTGGTGAGTGGGGCCGTCCTCGCCCAGACCGATGGAGTCGTGCGTCCACACGTAGATGGACGGGACACCCATCAGTGCGCTCAGGCGGATGGCCGGGCGCTGGTAGTCGCTGAAGATCAAGAACGTGCCCGAGAATGCGCGGGTCGGTCCGCCGAGGTGGATGCCGTTCACGATGGATGCGGCGGCGTGCTCGCGGATGCCGAAGTGCAGCACCCGGCCGTAGGGGCCGCCGGACCAGGTATCGGTCTGCTTGGAGGCAGGCACGAATGAGCCGGCGCCTTCGATGGTGGTGTTGTTGGATCCGGCGAGGTCGCAGGAGCCGCCCCACAGTTCAGGCAGGACACCGCCGATAGCGTTCAGGACCTTGCCGGAGGCCACGCGGGTTGAAACGTCCTTGCCGTCTTCGAAGACGGGCAGGTTTTCTTCCCAGCCGGCCGGCAGTTCCTTCTTTTCGATGCGCTCGAGCAGGGCCGCGTTTTCCGGGTTGGCTGACTTCCAAGCCTCAAAGCCTGTCTTCCACTCGTCGTGGGCCGCTGCACCGCGGGCAACGAGCTGGCGTGCGTGCTCAAGGATGGCGGGCTCGACCTCGAAGTTCTTCGACGGGTCAAAGCCCAGGGTTTCCTTCAGGGCGGCAACCTCGGCCGCACCCAGGGCAGAGCCGTGGATTGCGCCGGTGTTCTGCTTCTTCGGTGACGGGAAGCCGATGATGGTGCGCAGGGAAATGATCGAGGGCTTGGTGGTTTCGGCCTTGGCCGCAGCAAGCGCCGCGTGCAGTTCCGCAACGTCCTCGACGTATTCGCCTGTCTTGGTCCAGTCGACGCGCTGCACGTGCCAGCCGTAGGCCTCGTAACGCTTGAGGACATCCTCGGAGTAGGCGATGTTGGTGTCATCTTCGATGGAGATGTGGTTGGAGTCGTACACAACAACCATGTTGCCCAGTTCCTGGTGCCCGGCCAGGCTGGATGCCTCGCTCGTCACGCCTTCCTGGAGGTCGCCGTCGGAGGCAATGACCCAAACGGTGTGGTCGAAGGGGCTGGTGCCGGGAGCGGCGTCGGGGTCCATCAGGCCGCGCATGCGGCGCTGGGAGTACGCGAAGCCGACGGCGGAGGCCAAGCCCTGGCCCAGGGGTCCGGTGGTGATCTCCACGCCGGCCGTGTGCTTGTATTCGGGGTGGCCGGGGGTCAGTGAACCCCAGGTGCGCAGCGCTTCGAGGTCCGAGAGTTCAAGGCCGTAGCCAGACAGGAACAGCTGCACATAGAGCGTCAGTGATGTGTGGCCGGGGGACAGGATGAAGCGGTCCCGGCCCATCCAGTCGGGATTCTTCGGGTCAATGCGCATGACCTTCTGGAAGAGCAGGTACGCGGCGGGGGCAAGGCTCATGGCAGTGCCCGGGTGGCCGTTTCCGACCTTTTCCACAGCGTCAGCAGCCAAGATGCGGGCGGTGTCCACCGCGCGCCTGTCTTCAGCTGTCCAGGTAAATGTTGGCAATTCCAGATGTGACACTGACAGGTCCCTCTCGTTATGGGCATAAATAATGCAACGTGGGGCAGGCGTGACCAACACAACAGTCGTTGGGTGCCTGGCCCCGGCATTGCTTCAGCAAGCTCAAGCCTAGTCCGCCGGGACGCGGCTGATGCCCGTTCCGGTCATGTCTGGCGTCTCTTAAGTTACACGACATGCCGCCCAAAGCGTGATTGGTTTTCATATCGTGAGAACTTGGAGGCCAACTCTTGACATTCATGTTTTTAGTGCTGCACGCGCAGGGGCGGCTAAGATAGGAAAAGGATTTTTGCGGCCGCAGGCAATCCCACCAGGCATGTGCCGGCGTGGCCGCATGAACAACAAAGCGCCGATTTCGCAATGGGCGCCGGAACAACAATGAAAACATGGTGACTTCACACGTGAGTGCAACGCATGCCCCGACTGGGGAAACTTCGCCAAAAGTTTCTGTCGGTTTTTCAGAAAAGGCCAAGGGGTATGTGGCCCTGACAAAGCCGCGGGTTGTTGAGCTGCTTTTGGTCACCACCCTGCCCACCATGTTCTACGCCCACGGATTCTCGGGCAAGGCCGGTGTTCCCAGCCTGTGGCTCATGATCGCCACCATGGTCGGCGGCGCGCTGGCGGCCGGCGCCTCGGGCGCCTTCAACTGCTACATTGACCGCGACATCGACAAGATCATGAACCGCACCTCCAAGCGGCCCCTTGTCACGGGTGTCATCACACCGCGTGAAGCGCTCGTGTTCTCGTGGGTCCTGACGATTGTTGCAATCGCACTGCTGTGGAGCGTCAACCCGCTCACTGGCATGCTGGGCATCGGCGCCATCTTCGTCTACGTGGTGGTGTACTCGCTGATCCTCAAGCGCCGCACCTCGCAGAACATCGTGTGGGGCGGCGCCGCAGGCTGCTTCCCCGTCCTCATTGCCTGGGCGGCAGTGACCAACACGATCCAGTGGCCCGCGGTCATCTTGTTCATGATCATCTTCCTGTGGACGCCCCCACATTACTGGCCGCTGTCCATGCGATACAGCGACGACTACAACGCCGTCAACGTCCCCATGCTCGGTGCCGTGGCAGGTTCACGCACCGTTGCCGTCCAGGTGGTCCTGTACACCTGGGCCATGGTCGCCTGCTCGCTGCTCATGGTTCCGCTAGGCGGCGCCGGCATCGTCTACACCGTGGTCACAGCTGCCGCCGGTGCCTGGTTCCTGTACGAGGCACATACCCTGTACAGCAACTCAAAGAAGGACCTCGTCACCAAGAAGAACGCCATGAAAGTCTTCCACGTCTCCATTACGTACCTCACGCTGGTGTTCCTGTCCCTTGCGGTTGACCCCTTTGTAGGCTCGGCCCTGATGGGTTAGCTTCACCACGTACGACGGCGGCCGGCACCTCCCACACGGGAGGCGCCGGCCGCTTTTGGTTATGGCGTGCGGCGCTCCTTGGCGCAGTGTGGCCAGCCCGCGCGTTCCTGGGCGTCGAGTGTCCACTTATCGTCGCAATGCTGGTCCCTGGGGCTCGAATAACGACATCTGCTGGACAGTGGCGGGTGGGGAGGTGCCTGAAACAGTCAGCAAAAAGCCCGGTTGGCCGCAATGGTAGCGGCCAGCCGGGCCTTAGGTTGGGGTGTTGCCTGAGGCTGTGCCGCTACTTCGCGGGGGACAGGTGCTTGCCGCGGCGCAGCGCCACGTCGAGGATGTTCGTTGCCACTGCCAGGGTCAGGGAGGCGCCGAGCATGTGGATGCCGACAAGGAGGATCGGGACTCCCGTGAAGTACTGCCAGTAGCCGATGAGCCCCTGGATAATCACGGTGGCGACGAGCAGGAATGAGGCAGTGCGGAGCATGTCGCCCCTGCCGTTGCGCCATAGCAGGAGCAGCAGGAGCAGCGAGGTGGCGACCAGGACGTACACGGGCAGCACGTGGATGCGCGTCGTCAGGTAGCCGTCGAGGTTCATGCGCGGCGACGTGGAGTCGCCCGAGTGCGGGCCGGAGCCTGTGACAAGCGTTCCCAGCACGACAGCCATGTAGCTGGCCACGGCGGCGATTACAACCAGCCCCCGGATGAGGGGACGGGGCCGTGCAAGGCCCTGTGGCGCCGTCGTGCCCGTCCTGCCGTAAGCCCTGTTGACAAGCAGCATCGACACCACGACCAGCGCGGCGGAGACAAGGAAGTGCAGGCTCACCACGTACGGGTTGAGGCCGCTCAGGACCGTAATGCCGCCAATGACCGCCTGGGCGGGGATGCTTGCCAGCAGGCCAAAGGCGAGCCAGAACAGCTCCTTGCGCTCCTTGCGCATGTTCCACAGCATGATCAGCAGGGCAAGTGCGACGGCGGCCAGCACGAAGGTGAGCGTGCGGTTGGCGAACTCGATGATGCCGTGGATGCCCATTGCTGGGGTGTTGGTCAGTGAATCGGCGGTGCACTTGGGCCAGGTGGGGCAGCCAAGGCCCGATCCGGTGACACGCACCACGCCGCCGGAGACGATCAATACGCCCTGCCCGATCAGGGTGCCGACGGCAAGGCGCTTGATCGCGGGCGTCACTACCGTGGGCAGCTTCGCTGTGACATTTTGGTATGCGGTTTTCAATGCGGTGTTGCTTTGACTCACTTCGGAGACGCCTTTCAATTCCATTTGAACCACTTGACGGCGGCAACGGAAGCAACCGCTGCCCACGCCAGCAAGATGATGAGACCCATGAGGTCAAGACGGCTGTCGATCAGGGCGGCCCGCATCAGGTTGCCCAGCGCCCCTGAAGGAAGCCACTGGACCCAGTCCGCGAGAACGCTTGAGAACTTGCCTGCGGGCAGCACGATCCCGCCCACGGCGGCGAACAGGATCCAGCCGAGGTTGGTAATGGCAAGGGTTGCCTCGGGTCGAACAGTGCCCGCGATGAGCAGGCCCAGTGCCGTGAACGCGGCCGCGCCAAGGATCAGCAGGGGGATGCCCAGCAGCACCCCTGCCACGGGCGGGCGCCAGCCTAAGAACGCGGCAACCGTGGAGATCAGCACCACCTGCAACGCCAGGGCGACCAGCACGGCGATGACTTTGCCGGCGATGAGGCCGCCCTTGCCCAGCGGCGTTGTCGACAGGAAGCGCAGCACCCCGTAGCGCCGGTCAAAGCCTGTGGCAATGCCCTGCCCGGTGAAGGCCGTCGACAATGCGCACAGCGCGAGAATGCCGGGGGTTGCGATGGCAACCCGTGAATGGCCCATGCCGTCAAGGAGCGGGGTGGCGACAAGTGCCACGAGCCCCAGTAGCGGCATGACGACCATCAGCACCAGCTGCTCGCCGTTGCGCAGCATGGTCGCTGCCTCGTACCTGCCCTGGTTCAGGATCCGGCGCGTCAGGGACGCGGCCTCGCCCGCGGGGGCGTCGTGAAAGAGTGTGCTCATGAAATCCCCATGGTTTCTGGCTTGCTGTTGGCTGCCGTGCCGTCACGGGAGATGGCAAGGAAGACGTCCTCGAGGGACTGGGAGGCAAGGTGGATGGAGGTTGGCACGGCCGTGAGCTGCGCGCACCAGGCGCCGAAGCGGCCAAGGTCGGCCGGTTCAAGTGTGCCTGAGAGCCTATAGCTGCCCGGGCGCGTTTCACTGCATTCGAGTCCCGGGCGCACCAGCGGGGCAAGGTCGAGGTGGGGTGCGGCCTCGAACGTCATGGCCCGCTTGCCCAACGCCGATGTTGACTGGGCCAACAGCTCCTGAACTGTGCCTTGGGCCACGGACTCGCCCTTGTCCACGATATAGACGTAGTCGGCCAGGCGCTGGGCATCGTCGAGCAGGTGGGTGGTGAGAATGATTGCCTTGCCGCTGTCGCGCAGTTCCCTGATCAGTTCAAAAACCATCAGGCGCGACTGCGGGTCAAGGCCGGCGCTGGGTTCATCAAGGAACAGCACGTCGGGGTTGCCCAGCAGGCTTGCGGCCAGGGATACGCGCTGCTTCTGGCCGCCGGAGAGGCGCCGGATGTTTGTGTCCGAGAACTCACCGATGCCGAGCCGTTGGACCAGCGCGTCAACACTGAGCGGGTTCCTGTACAGCCCTGCAACGTGGCGCAGCAGGGTGATGGGCCGGGCTGCCGGAGGCAGGCCGCCGTCCTGCAGCATGACGCCCACGCGCGAGCGGAGGCCGGCGTCGGCGTTTTGCGGATCCTGGCCCAGGAGCGAGATGGTGCCCCCGGTGCGGTTCTGCAGGCCCTGGGCGCACTCGATCGTGGTGGTTTTTCCGGCACCGTTGGCGCCGAGCAGCGCTGTGACTGCACCAAAGTGTGCCTGCAGGCTAATGTTGGAAACAATGCGTTTCATCCGGCCATCCAATGCCGGAAGGGGCCCCACGTCCTTGATGAGCCCGGAGATCTCCAGGGCAGGGGAAAGTGTCTTTGTCACGCGGCCATTGTACGCGACTGAAGTGGGTGTTTGGCCGGAGGGGCGGTCCCTGCCATGGTTACATAGGCTCGCCTTAGTGGCAACAGCCTGCTAATTACGGCATAATTGTGTTGTCTAATGCTTTGGGTTAATTCGAGCGTTGTTACTTTCGATAGGTGTGGAGGTGTGAATGAGTCAGCACGTAGTCCCCGGGACGATTCCCGCCGTCGACCCTGACGAACGTACCCGAGACCGTGTCCTGACGGCCGTGCTTGAACAAGGCCCCGTCAGTGCCGCCCAACTGGGCTCGGTGCTCGGGCTGACTCCGGCCGCCGTGCGCAGACACCTTGACTCACTGACCCGCGAGGGCCTCATCGAGGTCAAGCTCATCAGCAACGCCAAGAGCGGCGCGGGGCGTCCTGCCCGCCGCTACGTTGTTTCACGCCGCGGCCAGACCGAGATCGGCGATGACTACCTTGAGATCGCCAAGCTGGCCCTGACCGGGATGGCCGAGGCCCGCGGCGAGGCCGGTGTGGTCGAATTTGCCCAACGCCGCTTCGCCAAGATGGAGGCGAAGTACCAGCCGGTGGTCGACGCCGCCGGCAGCGACGTTTCCGCCAGATCCAAGGCCCTTGCCGCTGCACTGAATGCCGACCGCTTCGTAGCAAGTTCCCACTCCCTGAATTCCGGTACGGCCATGGCCGCCGAGCAGTTGTGCCAAGGCCACTGCCCCATTCAGGAACTTGCCACCTCCTTCCCCGAATTTTGCGATGCCGAGACCGAGGTTTTTGCCCGGCTCATCGGCGTTGACGTACGCAGACTCTCCACCATGGCAAGTGGCGGACACGTCTGCACCACACATGTGCCCACTGGCCGTGCAGTGGTGCGCAAACTTGCCGGCTCCGAGCCGACAACGGGTGCCACAGTGCGAATCCAAGGCCTATCAAACTCCATTTCCAACCATCAGCAAGAAAGGCCGTGATGACGGATCAATTAGCGCAGGATATTAGCGCTCATGGTGACGTGGTGGATGCCACCAACCACGACATCCTCGAAAGAAACCCTGAACTGGACGGTTTGGGCAACTATGCGTTCGGCTGGTCCGATAAAAACGCAGCCAGTGACAACGCGCGCCGCGGCCTCAGCGAAGAGGTCGTTCGTGACATTTCAGCCAAGAAGGGCGAGCCGGCGTGGATGCTGGACATGCGCCTGAAGGGCCTGAAGTACTTTGACCGCAAGCCCATGCCCACCTGGGGTGCAGACCTCTCAGGCATTGACTTCGATAACATCAAGTACTTTGTGCGCTCCACGGAGAAGCAGGCCACCACGTGGGAAGAGTTGCCGGATGACATCCGCAACACGTACGAAAAGCTTGGCATCCCCGAAGCCGAGCGCAACCGCCTCGTCGGCGGCGTCACGGCCCAGTACGAGTCAGAGGTTGTGTACCACCAGATCCGCGAGGACTTGGAAGCACAGGGCGTCATCTTCACCGACACCGACACCGCGCTGCGTGAACACCCGGAGATCTTCCAGGAGTACTTCGGCACCATGATTCCTGTGGGCGATAACAAGTTCGCCTCGCTGAACACTGCCGTATGGTCCGGCGGATCCTTCGTGTACGTCCCCAAGGGCGTTCACGTTGAGATCCCGCTGCAGGCGTACTTCCGCATCAACACCGAGAATATGGGCCAGTTTGAGCGCACGCTCATCATCGCCGATGAAGGCAGCTACGTCCACTACATCGAAGGCTGCACGGCCCCGATCTACACATCGGACTCCCTGCACTCGGCCGTCGTCGAGATTGTGGTGAAGAAGAACGCCCGCGTTCGCTACACCACCATCCAGAACTGGTCCAACAATGTGTACAACCTGGTGACCAAGCGTGCCATCGCCCACGAAGGCGCCACCATGGAGTGGGTCGATGGCAACATCGGCTCCAAGGTCACCATGAAGTACCCGGCCGTGTACCTCGTTGGCGAGCACGCCAAGGGCGAGACGCTGTCGGTTGCTTTCGCAGGAGAGGGCCAGCACCAGGACACGGGTTCAAAGATGGTCCACATTGCGCCCAACACGCAGTCCTCCATCATCTCCAAGTCCGTAGCCCGCGGTGGCGGCCGTGCCGCCTACCGCGGCCTGGTCCAGATTCGCGAAGGTGCCACGCACTCGGCCAACACCGTGCGCTGTGACGCCCTGCTCGTTGACAACTACTCCCGCTCGGATACCTACCCCTACGTTGACGTGCGAGAAGATGACGTCTCCATGGGCCACGAGGCAACCGTCTCGAAGGTCAGCGAAGAGCAGCTGTTCTACCTGCAGTCCCGCGGCATGCCCGAGGACGAGGCCATGGCCATGATCGTGCGCGGCTTCATCGAGCCGATCGCCAAGGAACTGCCCATGGAATACGCACTTGAACTGAACCGCCTGATCGAACTGCAGATGGAAGGGGCCGTCGGTTAAATGACCGAGCTCACAGAAGAAAAGACAACCGGCGAAGTCTGGACGCAGGGCTTCATCAAGGGCATGACCGAGGAAGGCGAAAGCCTCTCCGAGATCAACCCCGAAGGTGGCCCGCTCGGCGGCGCTGCAACCAAGGCACACAGCCACGGCGGCGGCATCGGCGTTCCCGATTCCTCCCGTGCAGGCAGACTCACCTCCTACAAGCTCGCTGATTTCCCGGTCATCACAGGCCGTGAAGAGGAATGGCGCTTCACCCCGCTCAAGCGCCTGCGCGGCCTTGACCGTGTAGGGGTCAAGGGCCAGGAACTCAACGGTCCCGCACCGTTGGTCGAGGTCACCAAGCCCGACGGCGTCACCGTCGAGACCGTGGGCCGAGACGATGCCCGCATCGGTTCGGCAGGCATCCCCGAGGACCGCGTTGCAGCGGCCGCCTGGGAGAACTTCGCCGAGGCCACCATTGTGACCCTGCCGCAGGAATTTGCCGGCAACGCCGAGAACGTCACCACCTTGACCCTCACGGGCCAGGGCGACACCCCGGCTGCCTCGCACATCCTGGTCCACGCGAAGAAGTTCGCCACAGGCGTTGTGGTCCTTGACCACCGCGGAACCGCAGTTCTTTCGGAAAACGTCGAGGTCCTCGTTGAGGATGGCGCCAACCTGACGGTTGTCAGCATCCAGGACTGGGACGACGACGCCGTGCATGCCAGTGCCCAGCATCTCAAGGTTGGCCGCGACGCGAAGGTCAAGCACGTCGTCATCAACCTTGGCGGCAACTTGCTGCGCACCACTCCGGCAGCCCGCTACAGCGGCACCGGCGCAGAGGTTGAGATGTACGGCCTGTACTTCGCCGACGCCGGCCAGCACCTGGAACAGCGCCTCTTCGTTGACCACTCAACGAAGAACTGCAAGTCCCGTGTCACGTACAAGGGTGCCCTGCAGGGCGACGGTGCACACGCCGTATGGATTGGCGACGTTCTCATCCGCAAGCAGGCCGAAGGCACTGACACGTATGAGATGAACCGCAACCTGATCCTGACCCAGGGTGCGCGCGCGGACTCCGTGCCGAACCTTGAAATCGAGACGGGCATGATCGAGGGTGCCGGCCACGCAAGTGCCACCGGACGCTTCGACGACGAGCAGCTGTTCTACCTGCAGACCCGAGGCATCGCAGAAGATGTTGCCCGGCGCCTGGTGGTCCGCGGCTTCCTCAACGAGGTCATCCAACAGATCAAGGTGCCAGCACTTGAAGAGCGCCTGCGCGACGCCGTCGAACGCGAATTGGCGGCGACAGCATAGTGAGTGACTCCTCCACGCCCGCCGGCGTCATCGTCTGTCAGGACGAGGACGTCCAGGTCAAGTCTTCCTTGCTCGTCGAGGTGGGGGACTATCCCATCGCCATCGTGCGTGACTCCTACGGGAAGCTTCACGCCATCGGGGACACCTGCTCCCATGCAGAGATTTCCCTCAGCGAAGGCGACGTGGAGGACGGCACCATTGAATGCTGGGCCCATGGCAGTTCCTTTGACCTGGCGACAGGCCAGCCGCTGACCCTGCCCGCATTTGAGCCCGTGCCCGTCTTTGCCCTGAGCATTCACGGCAACGACGTCTATGTGGACGTCACCAACATTCTTAACGGCGTCAGCACGCAGTAGCGTTGCGGCCCACGTACAAAAAAATTCTTAGGAGAAAATAGAGTATGTCGACTCTGGAAATCAAGGACCTGCACGTCAGCATTGCGACCGAGCAGGGCATCAAGCCGATCCTCAAAGGTGTCAGCCTGACCATCAACACCGGTGAAACCCACGCCATCATGGGCCCCAACGGCTCCGGCAAGTCCACCCTCGCCTCAACCATCGCCGGCCACCCGCGCTACACGGTTGACAGCGGCTCCATCACCCTCGACGGCGAAGACGTCCTGGCGATGAGCGTTGACGAGCGTGCCCGCGCCGGCCTGTTCCTGGCCATGCAGTACCCCGTGGAAATCCCCGGCGTCACCATGACCAACTTCCTGCGCACCGCCAAGACCGCGATCGACGGCGAAGCCCCCAAGCTGCGTACGTGGACCAAGGACGTCAAGGCCGCCATGGCCCAGCTTCGCATCGAGCCCGAGTTCGCCGAGCGCAACGTCAACGAAGGCTTCTCCGGTGGCGAGAAGAAGCGCCACGAGATCCTTCAGCTTGAGCTGCTGCACCCGAAGTTCGCCGTTTTGGACGAGACCGACTCCGGCCTTGACGTTGACGCGTTGAAGGTTGTCTCCGAGGGCGTCAACCGCGCCATCGACGCCGGCGGCCTTGGCACGCTGCTCATCACCCACTACACCCGTATCCTGCGCTACATCAAGCCGCAGTTTGTGCACGTGTTTGTTGACGGCACCATCGCAGAGCAGGGCGGCCCCGAGCTCGCCGACCGCCTGGAAGAAGAAGGCTACGACCGCTACCAGGTTGCAGAGACGGCAACGGCCTAACCGCCGCCGCGTTACCGACTGCTAGGAAGGAACCATGACTGACATCAGCGAAACAAGCGCAGCTTCAGTTGCAGGCCAAACATCCCTCGAGGACATCGAGGAAGCCCTCATGGACGTCATTGACCCGGAGTTGGGTGTCAACATTGTCGATCTGGGCCTGCTCTACGGCCTGCGCTACGGCGATGATGGCGCTGTGCTGTTGGACATGACGCTCACCACCGCGGCCTGCCCCCTGCAGGACGTCATCGAGGAACAAGTGGAAAACTCCCTTGGCCCGATTGTTGACGAATGGCGCATCAACTGGGTGTGGATGCCGCCGTGGGGTCCCGAACGGATCACCGACGACGGTCGCGACCAGATGCGCGCCCTGGGCTTCAACATCTAGGTCGCAGGGAAGACGCGCGCTACAGTTCTCTCGCGGGCAGTAAGATTTCTTCGGTCGCTGAGCGACCTCGTGAAATCCATCCCCGCTCCGGGAACCGTAGCGCGCTTCTGCCGTTAATGCGACTAGACCCTTGGCGTCGCGAACGTGTCGCAGGCGGCCAGATCGGCCTTCTGGTAGCCCGTGGAAAGCCATTTTTGCCGCTGCCCGCTTGACCCGTGGCTCCAGGATTCGGGATTCGTCCGGCCAGTTGCAGCTTGCTGGATCCTGTCGTCGCCCACAGAGGAGGCTGCCGAGAGCGCATCATTGAGGTCCTTCTGCACCAGCGGCTTCAGGAACGGCACCGAGGAACCGGGCGAGGGCTGGCTCGATGCGTACCGCATCCAGATGCCCGCGTAGCAGTCGGCCTGCAGCTCGGTTCGTACGGCGGCTGATTGCGCACCCTTGGGGTCCTGTTGCGCCTTGCCGATGGTGCCCGTCAGGTTTTGGACGTGGTGGCCGAACTCGTGCGCCACAACATATTCCTGGGCCAGCGGCCCTCCCGAGGAACCAAACTGGGTTTCCAGCTGTGAGAAGAAATCAGGGTCGAAATAGGCCTTGTTGTCGCCCGGGCAGTAGAACGGTCCCACGGCCGAGGTGGCCG
This sequence comes from Arthrobacter sp. LAPM80, assembly GCF_046736435.1. Lineage (NCBI taxonomy): Bacteria > Bacillati > Actinomycetota > Actinomycetes > Micrococcales > Micrococcaceae > Arthrobacter > Arthrobacter sp. LAPM80. Next base: position 106,719 of record NZ_JBCHVD010000007.1, on the reverse strand, counting down.
CACCGCACGCCGTGCTGACGTGGTCCGTGAAGATCACCGTCTTCGGGACCGAGTACTTGACCCCGTACTTATCAAGGTATCCGGGCCAAAAGCTGTTCAGTGAATTCGCCGTGCCAAGGATGCGGCAGTCGAGGCGGTTGTTGGCGTCCTGGCCGGTTTTGCAGCTCTCAAGGGCCGCGCCCGATTGCTCGCTCGCCGCCGGCTCGTTGCCGGTATCCCCAACCAGCCCGGCCAGAAGATCCGGGTTGATGCCCAGCAGTGCGCCGATCAACACCACGATGCCGCCGCCCAGGCCCAATCCCACCTTGCCGCCGCGGCCCATGCCGCCGCGCCTGTCCTCCGCCTGCGATGGGTTCAGGCGGGCCCCCTCATTAAAAGTCATGGGACCAGACTAGTACGCCCGCCCACTGCCATTGCGAGACACCCTGCGGCCGTTGTGATTTACCATGAAGTCGATGCCTTTCACAGACCAACTCCAGCAGTGGGCCCAGCGCCGCCCGGAGCACCCCGCCGTCATCGTCGGAGGACGCACGCTCAATTATGCGCAGCTGTCCGCCGTGTGCACCCCACCGGCCGCTGCCGGACTGGGTGTCATAGACACGCCCGACGGCGCCGACCTGGCACTTGCCCTGTGCGCCGCCATATCGGGTGAAGGAACAGCGGCGGTCCTTGATGCCGGATGGCCCGCCGCCCTCAAGGATTCGGTCCGTGAGGCCGCCGGTGCGTGGGCGGCGACGCACATCCAGCCCGCCCAGGGGAGGGCCGGGTCCGAAGAAACCACGTTCCTTCTGGGCTTTTCCTCCGGAACCAGCGGTATTCCCAAAGCCTTCACCCGTTCGCGCGTCTCCTGGCGGAGCTCGATTGCCGCCAGCATCGACTACTTTGGCCTGCAACCTTCCGACGTCACCCTGGTGCCCGGTCCGCCGTCGGCGAGCATGAACCTCTATGCCCTGGCTGAATGTCTGGCCAGCGGCTCAACGTTCGTCGGCCTGGCGGGCTTTTCGGCACGTTCAGCCCTGGCGGCGATCGAGAAATACGGCGTCACACGGCTTGTCGTGGTGCCCTCCGTGCTCAAGCTCATGGCCGACGCCGGTTTGGCCGCGGAGCGCTGTTCGCGGGGCCTGCGCAGCATTGTTTGCGCAGGATCCGCGCTGTCGGGTGAAACATTGCACGCGGCACGCGCGTGGGCGCCGAACGCGACGATCCACCAGTACTACGGCGCCGCCGAACTCGGCTTCATCGCTGCCATGGAGGCGGCGCCGGGCCAGGGTGCAACCACGGTGGGGCAGCCATTTCCCGGCGTCGAGATCAGGATCATCGGCGGCGACGGGCAGGACATGCCTGCGGGACGGATCGGCAGTATTTACGTCAGGAGCCCGTATGTCAGCGACGGCTACGCGTGGGGTGAGGACCACCTGGCCTTCGGCGCCCTGGACAGCGGGGCGGGAGGATCGCGAGAGACGAACTGGCACACCGTCCGTGACCAGGGGTTTCTCGACGAAAACGGCGCTCTGATGGTCATGGGCCGCGCCTCCGAGATGATGCTGGTGGCCGGCAACAATGTCTATCCCCAGGAAATAGAAACCGTCCTTTCGGCCGGGAACCCGCACCTGGTGGTCCTGGCTGGAGGACTGACGGATGCCCACAGGGGCCAAAGAATCGTGGTGGGGGTGTTCAGTGCGTCCCTGCCGCAGAAGAATGCCGTGGACGCGCTGCGCGCACAGGCCCGCACTCTTCCGGCCGCGCACAGGCCCGGCGCCTACTACGTGTTGACGCAGATGCCCGAAACGGCGGCGGGCAAGCCAAGCCGCGTGATGCTGCTCGATTGGATTGAAAGGGGGGATCCCCGTGCCCAACGAATCCAGTGACTCCCGCACCCCGATCGTCATTGCGGCCCGGCGGCTGCCCACGGCAAAGGGCGGGGGCGCGTACAAGGACATCCGTGCCCACGATCTTGCCGTGCCGCTGTTTGCGGCAGTCCTGGGGCAGGCCCCGCTGATCCCGGCGGAGGTGGACGACGTCATCCTTGGCAACGCAACAGGAGGCGGCGGCAATGTGGCCCGGTTGGCAGCGCTGAGCGCCGGACTTCCCATCACAGTTCCCGGGCTCACGGTTGACAGGCAATGCGGGTCGGGGCTGGAAGCAATTGTCCTGGCGTGCCGACTGATCCAGGCCGGCGCCGGGGAAAACTATCTGGCCGGGGGAGTTGAGAGCATCAGCACGGCCCCGGCACGCGCGCACAAACGCCCCGACGGCGGGCTCGACTTCTTCGAACGGGCCCAGTTTTCGCCCCTTGCCATGGGTGACCCCGACGCCGGTGTGGCCGCCGAAAACGTAGCCCACCACTTCGGCGTGACACGCAGCAGGCAGGACGCCTATGCCCTCGAAAGCCACCGGCGGGCAGTCGCCGCGTCGCGGTCGGGCCGCTTTGCCGCCGAGCTGCTGCCCCTGGCGGGGTTGGCTGCCGACCAGGGACTGCGGCCCACCCTGACCGAGGGTCTGCTGGCCCGCTTCCCGGCCGCCTTTGTGGACGGCGGAACGGTGACGGCAGGCAACTCCTGCCCCTTCAGCGACGGGGCCGCCGTCGTTCTTGTGACGACGCTGGAACGTGCCAGGTCTGTGGGAATGCCCGGGCTGGTGTTTATCGACAGTGCCGTGGCGGGCAACGACCCCAAGCTGCTGGGCGTGGGTGCCGCCGCCTCGACGCGGCTCCTGACGCAGCGGATCGGGCGGGAACCCAACGGCGGCCTGGTCGAATTCAACGAGGCGTTCGCCGCGCAGGTCCTGGCCACGGCCGATGTGCTTGACTGGGACCCTGCGCGGTTCAACCTCGACGGCGGCGCACTGGCCCTGGGCCACCCGTACGGGGCGTCGGGGGCAGTGTCGGTGGTGCGGCTCTTCGCACAGGCATCGGAACGCGGGCAGGCCGGAGCGCAAGCCCTGGCCATGATCAGCATGGCCGGCGGCATGGGCATCTCAACGCTGTTCGAATGGCACGCAGCGAAGCCCAGGTGAGGCAGTCAGTCCTCGTCGGGATCGCCGAGACCTCGTGCGGCGAGTGCCTCACCCGTGGCCTTCGCATAGCCGACGGTGGCAATGACGACAGGCAGGGACAGCGCCAGCACGTTGCGCTCGAGCCCGCGGGCCCGTGCCGCGTCCCTGACATCGCCGAACGCGCCAATGATGAAGGGGATGCTGCGCAGCATCAACGCCACGGTGAGGGCGAACCTTTCGGGATCGGCGCCAACCCGCGCCAGGGGAAGCACCAGCGCCGAGAGTCCGTCCAACAGCTCGTCAACGGGGGTCGTGGCCGTCAGCACGTTGGAGGCCAGCACGGTGGCCAGGATCGACGCCACAACCTGCCACGCCGTCCAGGGTCCGTGCTGCCACCACTGGTAGGCGCCGATCAGGACAAGGAAGATCAGCATGAGCCTGACAGCCCGCCACAACCGCCGCCCGGGAAGCCCCGCGACAAAGTGGGCCGCGACAACCAGGGCGAGGACCGCCGTCGTGGTTCCGACGCCGGCAACCACCGAGACGGCGGGGGAGCCAAGGCACAGCACCGCCACAAGGAGCAGCGAAACGGCCTTGCCCCACAGCGGGGTGCGATGGACGGGCGAGGCTCCGGGGACGTAGCCGGCCACCAGATGGGCATGGCCGCGCACTAGCCCGCCAAGGCCGTGTAGTGGGCAATCGCGGCCCCGGGCTCCCCGTCGAAAACGACGGCGGCGTCATTGACCACCAGGACCCGCCCGCACCCCGCGGCCAGGGAGAGGTCGTGGGTGGCCATGATGACCTGCTGGGGGAGCGTGGCAAGTCGCTCCTTCAACAGCCGGGTGTTGCGCAGGTCAAGGAGGGTCGAGGGCTCATCGAGCACAACAATGGCCGGCTCGACGGCCAAGACGCTGGCAAGGGCCGCAAGCTGCCGCTCACCGCCTGAAAGCTCGTAAATGCTGTGCTCCGCCACGCCGTCCAGGCCGTAGCCCGCCAAAATCTCCCGTGCCTTGCTGCGCCGGTCCCGCTTGGACAGCTTGAGCCGGCGCAGGGACAGCTCCACGTCTTCCACCGGGGTGGGCATGACAAGCTGCGAGAGGGGATCGGTAAAGACAAAGCCAACCGTGCGCCGCACTGCCGAACCCTGTGTGCGAGTGTCCAGGCCGTTGATCCTGACGGTGCCAGTGCTGGGCAGGACAAGGCCGTTCAGGAGCCGCAGAAGCGTTGATTTTCCAGACCCGTTGGCTCCGATGATCGCTATGCGCTGCTCGGTCAGGGCCACGCTGGTGGGCTGCAGGATGGTCTTGGCGGCCGTCCCTGAATCGGCTGCCTCAATGGTGACAGCTGCTGATTCAAGGACGACTGAATGATTCGGTGTCACTTTTTGCGGCGCACCAACAACTCGGGGAAGGCGCGGTGCAGGCTCAGTGCGATGAGAACGGCGATGACGTTTTTGAGGATGTCACCGGGCAGGTAGAGGGCGTCGGCGCCGATGGCGACAGGCAGTGCCATGCCCTTGCTGACAAAGCCGGCAATGCCGAAGATGTGGATGACGACCATGCCGGCAAGTGAGGCGCCCAGCAGCCCGGCGACCTTGAAGCGGCGCCTGACGGCCCAGCCGGCGAGCAGGCCAACCACCGCAGCGCCAAAGATGAAGCCGACGATGTAACCGGCGGAGGGGCTCGCCAGGACGGCCGGGCCCGCACGGAAACCGCTAAAGATGGGCAGGCCGATCAGGCCCAGCAGGACGTACAAGCCAACGGCGGCAGTTCCGCGGCCAAGACCCAGTACGAGGCCGCAGAGGCTGACAACGAGTGTCTGCAAGGTGATGGCAACGCCGAGGGGCCCCACGGGGATGCCGGGAATGGCTATGGAGGCGGCCAGCAGGGCGGCAAAAACCGCGATGAGCGACAGATCCATGGCGCCCCAGCGTTGGCGGCGGCGTGCCGTGTTGCCGAAGTTACTCGGGGCCGGCTGTGCCTGTGAGGCTGCCACCTGGCGTGATGTTCGATTCATTCTCCGTGCTTTCCTCGCGTGGGGATTTTCGTTGTGCCGGAACCTCGTTAGACTAAACAGGTTGTTCAACGTTGACCGCGGCATTCATTGCCTGCGAATTGCGTGTTCGGCACCTACCCATTCTTTGAAAGGTTACTACGTTGATTACGGTCCAAGACCTTGAGTTACGCGCAGGAGCGCGGTTGCTCATGGACGAAGTATCATTCCGCATCGACAAAGGTGACAAGATCGGCCTGGTGGGTCGCAACGGTGCCGGAAAGACCACATTGACCCGTGTCCTGGCCGGTGAGGCCCTTCCTGCCGGTGGCAAGGTGACCCGCTCGGGAGAGATCGGGTACCTCCCGCAGGACCCGCGCACCCCCGACATGGAACAGCTGGCCAAGGACAGGATTTTGGCTGCCCGCGACCTGGACAAGGTCATCACCAAGCTGCGCAAGGCAGAAGCCGACATGGCCAGTGATGACAACAGCATCCGCGACAAGGCCATGCGCCGCTATGACCGCCTGGAAGCGGAGTTCCTGGCCGGCGGCGGTTACGCAGCAGAAGCCGAAGCTGCCGCCATTTCATCCAATCTGGCCCTGCCTGAGCGGATCCTGAACCAGCCGCTGAAGACCCTTTCCGGTGGCCAGCGCCGCCGCGTTGAATTGGCACGAATCCTGTTCTCGGGTGCCCAGACAATGCTCCTGGATGAGCCCACCAACCACCTCGATGCCGACTCCATCGCCTGGTTGCGGGACTTCCTCAAGAGCCACCAGGGCGGGCTGATCGTGATCAGCCACGACACGGAACTGCTTGAGGCGACAGTCAACAAGGTCTATCACCTTGATGCGAACCGCGCCACGATCGACCAGTACAACCTTGGTTGGAAGAAGTACCTGGCCCAGCGTGAAACAGATGAACGCGCCCGACGCCGGGAACGCGCCAACGCTGAAAAGAAGGCCGGCGTGCTCATGGAGCAGGCCAACAAGATGCGCGCCAAGGCCACCAAGGCCGTTGCCGCACAAAACATGGCCAAGCGCGCCGAGCGCCTGCTGGCAGGTTTGGAAGAGGTCCGCGCCCAGGACCGCGTCGCAGCGCTGCGTTTCCCGGAGCCTGCCCCCTGTGGCAAGACCCCGCTGATGGCCGAAGGCCTGAGCAAGTCCTACGGCTCCCTCGAGATCTTCACCGACGTCAGCCTTGCCATCGACAGGGGCTCAAAGGTTGTCATCCTTGGCCTCAACGGTGCCGGCAAGACCACCCTGCTGCGCATGCTGGCAGGTGTGGCCCAGCCCGACACGGGTGAGATCATTCCCGGCCACGGCCTCAAGGTGGGCTACTACGCCCAGGAACACGACACCCTTGACGTCACCCGGACAGTGCTTGAAAACATGCGTTCCTCGGCAGGGGACATGAACGACGCCGAGGTGCGCGGCATCCTTGGTTCGTTCCTCTTCACGGGCGATGACGTCAACAAGCCCGCAGGTGTCCTCTCCGGTGGTGAGAAGACGCGTCTGGCGCTGGCCACCATTGTTGCCTCAAGCGCGAACGTGCTGCTGCTCGATGAGCCCACGAACAACCTCGACCCTGCCAGCCGTGCGGAGATCCTCGGTGCCCTGAAGAACTACAGCGGCGCCGTCGTGCTCGTCAGCCACGATGAGGGCGCCGTTGAGGCGCTGGACCCCGAGCGTGTGGTCCTTCTGCCCGACGGTGACGAGGACCTCTGGAACCCGGATTATCTGGACCTCATCACCCTGGCCTGATCCCCGAGCCCTCCCTGGACATGGAGAAACTGCCGTGCGCTTGCTTAGCGCACGGCAGTTTCTTTTGCACCCGTTGCGCCAAGAAGGTCCTGGTAGCTGATCGACAGCATGGCCCGGTGGCTTCCGGCACCGGCCCACAGCACCGGGTACCGGGCGAGGTCCGTATCCAGGAAGGTGCGCAGGGGGGCCGGGTGGCCGAGCGGGGCGACGCCTCCCACAGGCTGGCCTGCATGCTCCAGGACAAAGTCGGCACTTGCCCGGCTGATCTTGGGCAGTCCGTGTTCGCGGGCCACCTTTCGTACATCAACTTTGGCAGCGCCGCTGGCAAGGATCAGCAGCGGGCGGCCGTCGCACTCAAAGACCAGGCTGTTGGCGATGGCGCCTACCTCGCAGCCTAGGACAGCCGCTGCCGTGGCAGCGGTGGCCACCGAGTCGGGAACGAGGATCACAGTGTCCGTGAGCCCGGCGGACAGCAGCGCCGTGCGCACGTTGTCCACGGTCGGATCGAATCCGGCAAGGGAGCCGGTGCGGGTGGTGTTCAGCTCAGCAGTCATGCCCCGATTCTATGACAAGTGTCACGGCGGACGGTGCGGCGCGGGGCTAGAACCCTTGGGAGTCCAGGAGTGCGTCCTCGGCCTCTTCGGCCGTGGGGCGGGCACCCGGTTTGCGGACCTTGGGGTGCCGGCGCGGATGGAAGGCGGAGCCCCGGCCATAAAGTTCCTCCACGGGAACCCCTGACTCGGCCGCATCGAGGGCGTCGAAGTCGTCATTGCGGCGCTGCATCCGTGCCGCGTAGCCAAAGCCCACAAAGGCCAGGATGCCGAAGGCGATCCACTGCATTGCATAGCTCAGGTGCGACCCTTCGTCAATTGACGGTGCGGGGAACGGCACGGGATTGCCGGCGGCTGCGGGGTTCTCCGTGGCGAGCTGCCCGTAGGCACCGGTCTTGATGGGATAGTCCAGCTGAGCCGCATAGTCCTTGAGTTCAATGGAAGCCAACTGTCCGGCGGGTGCACCGCGGTCCAGCTGCGGCTCGGCGGGCTTGAGCCGTGCCACGACGGTTACAACACCGGATTCGGGCTGCGGCACGACGTCGGGATGTCCTGCCCGCTTGTTGCCGATCGGCAGCCAGCCGCGGTCGATGATGACGGTGTCGCCGTTGTCCAGCTTCAGGGGCACCAGCACCTCATAGCCGGGCGCGCCGTTGAGGGGGCGGTTGCGCACGATGCGCTGGTCGGCAGTTTGGTACGTGCCCCGCATGCGTACCTGGGTCCATTCCTTGGCAGGATCCAGGGCCTGAAAATTTCCGGCAACATCCTTGTAATCAACGATGGTGCCGGCGTAGTTCTGCTGGATTTTAGTGATGTTCGCAACCACGGCATTGCGGCGGTTCATCTGCCAGTTTCCCAAGGCCACGCAGGCAACGGCGAAGACCAGGGCCAAGGCAAAGTAGCCCACCCACTTGCCGGAGAACAGAAACTTGTACGTCTTCATAAACTAGGCGGAATCCTTAGGGTTCATGGGCAGGGTTTCCTTCCACAGGGAGCGGCTTTGCAAGTAATCCTCAAGCCATCCAACGTGGTCGGGGCAGGCCAGCCAGATCTTACGGCGCTCGGCTGTGTGAATCTTGGGATTGTTCCACAGCAACTGCATCGTGGCGGGTTGGCGGCAACCCTTGCGGGAGCACACGGGGTTTTCCTGTGGGTCGGGTGCGGACCCCTGCGTGTCGGGGCGGGCCAAGCCTTCGCCCGCCAGCATGTCAAAGATGTTCATGGCGCTCCTCCTCCGTGGGCTCTTCCTGGTCCGGGACGATCTCCCCGGCGAGGATGTCCGCGGAGGTGGGCTCGGCGTCGAAAGTCTTCGGACCGTCTCCCGTGACCGCGTACAGGGGCGCATCGTCGAGGAGTTCCACGGTGTCCTGATGGGCGAGGTCAGCGCCGCCATTGGCGATCATCACGGCAACCCAGGGCAGGACCACTGCACCGACAACGGGGATGAGCTTGAACCAGCCGTCAAGAACAAAAATGAGGACCAGGCAGACCATGCGGATTCCCATGGCCAGCGCGTACTTGATCATCCGCCCACGCATTTCCTCGCTGTGGGGCGCTGCGGCGTTGGTAATGGCCAGGACTTCCGCGGCGGGGGCGGCATGGCCGTACCTGCTCCGCCGGGCGGCACCGATCTTCGGCGTAGCTGATTGCTCGTTCATCACACTCCAAGGGACTCCTCCATTCTCTCACCGCGGGGGTGCACAGCCAAAAGCCGACTGTGTGCCGGGGGGCCTTTCACCGTAGGATTCATTACCGCAGCTATATTCTCGGCGCGGCCTGGCCCACAGTTTCCCTGTGGCCGGGTGGCCCGGTGTTCGACGCTGTTAATTTTTGTCTGTTTCTATGGAGGAATACATGAGTGCACCGGCAGGCGACGATCGCCAGGGTCGCAGTGTTTTGGTCACCGGCGGTAACCGCGGCATTGGCCTGGCCATCGCCCAGGCGTTTTTGGCCAACGGGGACAAGGTGGCTGTGACGTACAGGAGCCCCTCGGAACTGCCCGATGGCATCCTTGGCGTCCAGGCCGACGTCACCGACGCGGCGTCCATCGATGCGGCCTTCACTGAAATCGAGGCCGCCCACGGGCCGGTCGAGGTTCTGGTGGCCAACGCCGGCATCACGAAGGACACCCTGCTGCTGCGCATGAGTGAGGATGACTTCACCTCGGTCATCGACACCAACCTGACAGGAGCCTTCCGGGTCATCAAGCGCGCCTCCAAGGGCATGATCCGCATGCGCAAGGGCCGGGTTGTGCTCATTTCATCCGTTGTGGGCCTCTACGGCTCACCGGGGCAGATCAACTACGCAGCCTCCAAGGCGGGCCTTGTCGGCATTGCCCGTTCACTGACCCGCGAGCTGGGCTCGCGCGGCATCACTGCCAACGTCGTGGCGCCGGGCTTCATCAGCACCGACATGACCGCTGCGCTGCCCGAAGAGACGCAGAAGCAGTACCTGTCGACCATTCCGGCCGCACGCTTTGCCTCGGCCGACGAGGTTGCCAAGGTGGTCCGCTGGGTGTCCAGCGACGAAGCGTCCTACATCTCAGGCGCCGTCATCCCCGTCGACGGCGGACTCGGGATGGGCCACTAGGGCTTTCCTCTATGCGTTTGGCCTGACTGCCGGGTGGTAACCATCCCCGCAGATAGAATTCGATGTAGGCCCGCGGGCGGCAGTGACTGCCCGGTTTGTGATTCATCAGTTGAAACGAAGGAAATTTTTTATGGGAAAGCTTGACGGAAAGACAGCCATTGTCACCGGTTCCTCACGGGGCGTCGGCGCAGATGTGGCCAAGTACCTCGCAGCCGAGGGTGCAGCCGTGGTGGTTAACTACCGCCAGAAGGCCCCGCGTGCCAACAAGGTGGTGGCCCAGATTGTTGAAGCCGGTGGCCGCGCAATTGCCGTGGGTGCAGACCTGACAACCCAGGAAGGCGTGCAGGCCCTGGTCAGCGCCGCGCTTGAGAACTTCGGTTCGCTCGAGTTGGTGGTCCTGAACGCGTCCGGTGGCATGGAAAGCGGCATGGCCGAAGACTATGCGCTCCAGCTCAACCGCGATGCCCAGGTCAACCTGCTGAACGCCGCCATGCCTGTCATGCCCGCGGGTTCGCGTGTGGTGTTTGTCACGAGCCACCAGGCGCACTTCATCGAAACCGTCGCCACCATGCCCGAGTACCTGCCCGTTGCCAAGAGCAAGCGTGCCGGCGAGGACGCCCTGCGCGCCTTGATCCCGAACCTGGCAGCCGAGGACATCTCGCTGGTTGTCGTATCCGGGGACATGATCGAGGGCACCGTCACGGCAACCCTGCTTGACCGCGCCAACCCCGGCGCCATCGAGGCCCGCCGCGCCGAGGCCGGCCGCCTGTTCACGGTGGCTGAATTTGCCGCCGAAATCGCGACGATGGCCACCGCGGAGGTCCCCAGCGGCCACACCGAATATGTGGGCGGCGCCGACTACTTCAAGTAGGCCCCAGCGCTGTCGACACATCAAGCCCGTGCCAAACTGCCCCAGGCGGTTCGGCACGGGCTTGAGCCGTTTAATGAGGTGTTTCAGGCGCCCTGGATGTTGGCCAGGGCCAGGGCGACGTCGAGGTTTGGCAGGTTGATCTGTGCGTCGGCCACGGCCCGCACGGCAGGCTTCGCGTTGAACGCTACGCCGAGGGCTGCGGCGGCCATCATGTCAAGGTCGTTGGCTCCGTCGCCGATGGCCATGGTGGCGGCCTGGGCAATGCCCGATGCGGCGCTCCAGGTGCGCAGCTGGAGCGCTTTGGTGGCGCGGTCCACGACAGCGCCGGACACCTTGCCGGTAAGGTGGCCGTCGATGATTTCGAGGTCATTGGCCAGTGCGTAGTCCAGGCCGAGGCGTTCGGCCAGGGGTGTCAGGATCTGTGAAAATCCGCCGGATACGGCCGCGACCACGTGCCCTGCAGCCTTGGCCTTGGCCACGAGCCGCTCGGCGCCGACAGACAGCTTGATCTGCTCGCCTACCTCGGCCAGCACGCTTTCGGGCAGGCCGGCAAGCGTCGCAACGCGGTGGTGCAGGCTCTCGGCGAAGTCGAGTTCGCCGCGCATGGCAGCCTCGGTGACCTTGGTAACCTCCGCCTCTGTGCCGGCATGGGCAGCGAGAAGTTCAATGACTTCCTGCTGGATCAGTGTTGAATCGACGTCCATGATGATGAACTTGCGGTCGGCGCTGCGCAGCGAATTGGGTACGACGGCGGTGCCTGCCCCGCCTGCCCCCGCCTCCGTCAGCGCCTTGCGCAAGGCCGCGAGGCGCTCCGCCGTCGTGTCCAGCCCCGCACCCTCGGCCGGGCAGGCAAGCTCCAGCACCACGGCTTCAAATCCGGGGTGTTTCTCACTGCGTTCAGAGGCAATGGAGCAGCCGTGGCCGGTCAGCACGGCCCTGATGGCAGCAAGGGCTTCGGGGGTGAGCGTCCGGGCGTAGCTGACTGCTGTAAATGTGGAGGGCATGCTTGCATTCTAGCGAAAGTCACGCCGCCGCCGTGCATGCAAAGGCGGGGCACCGGGAGGCCCGCCGCCGTGTGGATGGAACCGCCGGTTAGCACTGGCCGCCTTTATTGTCATAGGCTCAGTTCTTATGAGTGAAGTATTGGGTTTGGCCGGTGTCAGCGTTGTCCGCGGCACAAAGACACTGTTGGACAATGTCGATTGGCGCGTCGCCGAAGGTGAGCGCTGGGTGGTTTTGGGACCCAACGGCGCAGGCAAGAGCACGCTGCTGCAGATTGCCGGTGCCCGGATGCACCCCACCCACGGTGTTGCGGGGATTTTGGATGAGGTCATGGGCGCTGTGGACGTCTTTGAGCTTCGTCCGCGGATCGGCGTGGCCTCCGCCAGCCTCGCCCACCAGATTCCGGAGCACGAGAAAGTCCTGAATGTTGTAGTGACGGCTTCCTACGGCGTCACCGGCCGCTGGCGCGAGGACTACGAGCGCGACGACGAACGGCGCGCCTTTGGCCTGTTGGAGGAGTGGGGTGTCTCCACCTTCTTCAACCGCCCCTTCGCTTCGCTGAGCGACGGCGAACGAAAGCGTGTGCAGATTGCTCGGGCCCTGATGAGCGACCCCGAACTTCTCCTTCTGGATGAGCCCGGCGCCGGACTCGACCTGGCAGGCCGTGAAGGCCTTGTCAAGCGCCTAAGCGAACTCGCCGCCGACCCCCTGGCCCCAAGCACTGTCCTTGTCACCCACCACCTCGAGGAAATCCCGCCGGGCTTCACCCACGCCCTCTTGCTGCGCGAGGGCGGAGTCGTAGCCCAGGGCCCCATCGGCGAAGTCCTGACCGAAGAGAACCTCAGTACCACCTTCGGACTGCCCCTGGCCGTCTCAAGCAACGCCGGACGTTACACGGCAACAGCACGCCACTAACGCCGTCGAGGTTCCCGGCGGAAACCCGCCTGCCGGGAACTTTTCAACTTTCCAGCCACAGCAGAGGAATCCGCACAACTTGTGAACGCGCTTGAATCATTCTTTATCCTGCTGGGCGGCTTGTGGGCAGGAACCATCAACACCGTGGTGGGTTCCGGAACCCTTGTCACCTTTCCGATCCTGATCGCGCTCGGGATCGCGCCCGTCATGGCCGTTGTCAGCAACGCCATGGGCCTGATCGCCGGGGGAGTCTCAGGCACGTGGGGATACCGGCGCGAGCTAAAGGGCATGGGGGGCAACCTTGCCCGGCTCATGCCGGCGTCCCTGCTGGGCGGAATCACCGGCGCCTACCTGCTGCTGCACCTGCCCGAATCGGTGTTCTCCGTGGCGGCACCGCTGCTGATTGTGGTGGCGCTGCTGCTGGTGATCTTCCAGCCCCGCCTGCAGGCCGCCATCAAGAAACGCCGTGAGTCCTCGCCCGAGGCGAGTTCCCACGACGTTGCCATGGTGGCATTGGTCTTTCTTGCCGGAGTCTACGGCGGCTATTTTGTCGCAGCGCAGGGCGTGCTGCTCGTGGCCATCCTTGGCATTTTTATGGGCGGAACGCTGCAAAATGCCAACGCCGTCAAAAACGTCCTGTCCCTGACAGTGAACGTGGTGGCGGCAATTTCCTACCTTTTGTTCGCGCCGGAGAAGATCATCTGGGCAGTGGTGGGCCTGATCGCCGTCAGTTCCCTGGCTGGCGGGTTCATCGGTGCCAAGATCGGCCGTAAACTTCCCCCACTTGTCCTGCGCATCGTCATCGTGACGCTCGGGCTCGTCGCCCTGTTCTTCATGATCGAAAAATTGGTGGCCGCATGATCATCCATCTTGAAACCGCCAGCGACCCCCGGGTCAGCGACTATGTGTCCCTCACAGACGTTCAGTTGCGCAAGGTCAAGGAGCCCGCAGAGGGCCTCTATATTGCCGAAAGCCCCAAGGTGGTGCGCCGCGCCCTCGCCGCCGGACACCGTCCGCGGTCTTTCTTCCTGGCGGAAAAGCGGCTGCCCGAGGTGCGGGACGTCCTCGATGCGCACCCCGAGACCCCCGCGTTCGTGGGCACCGGCGCGATGCTCGAGGAAATCACCGGCATCAACCTTCACCGCGGGGCCATGGCCGCCATGCACCGGCCCGCACCGGCGGACGTCCCCTCGCTGCTGGCCGGGGCGCGCCGCGTGGCGGTGCTTGAGGACATCAGCGACCACACCAACATTGGTGCGATTTTCCGCTCTGCTGCGGCGCTCGGAGTTGATGCCGTCCTGATCAGCCCGCGCTGCGGGGACCCGCTCTACAGGCGCAGCATCCGTGTCAGCATGGGTGCGGTGTTCGCGATCCCGTGGGCACGCCTGCCTGACGGGCCAGGCGGCCTTGACCTGCTCCATGATGCCGGTTTTACGACGGCGGCACTCGCCCTCGTGCCGGATGCGCTCACCATCCATGAACTCGCCGCACGCGACGACGAAAAGCTGGCACTCATCCTCGGCAGCGAAGGTTACGGGCTCAGCCCGGAAACCCTGTCCGCCGTGAAACTTTCAGTCATGATCCCGATGTACGCAGGGGTTGACTCACTGAACGTTGCCGCGGCCAGTGCAGTCGCGTTTTTCGCTACGGATCCCCGCAGGCAGTAGGATTCCACGGCTGCCATGCACGAGTAGTGTGGGGGCATGAAGATTGCTGAGAATGTTCCCGACTTCGCGCTCCCTGACCAGAGTGGGGAAATGCGGAGCCTTTCGGACTTGACGGCCAACGGCCCGCTGGTTGTTTTCTTTTACCCCTTGGCCGGCAGCGGCGGATGCACGAGGCAAGCCTGCCATTTCCGTGACCTGCAGCAAGAATTCGCCGCTGCGGGGGCCTCAATCGTCGGCATCAGCACCGATTCCGAGGCGAAGCAGCTCGACTTTGCCACCAAGAACGGCTTCAACTACCCTCTCCTGAGCGACAGGCAGGGCGAAGTGGCCGACTTGTTCGGTGTCAGGCGTCATTTGTTGGCAAAATCGCTGCCCACCAAGCGGGCCACCTTCATCGTGGACAAGGAAAAGGTCCTGCGGTTCGCGGTGTCCAGTGAAACCAACATGGACCTGCACGCCAACCAGGCACTGGCTGCGCTGGCCCAAATGCAATAATTGCCTCTCAGCTTGGTGAAACGGCCTCGAGCCGGTAAAGTTTCTAGCTGGTCCTTGTGTCCATAATATTCATCAGTCTGGCAAAAACCAGGCGATACCACCCAGAGGTTTACAGTGAAGCAGAACACCCACCCGAAGTACGAAGCCATCGTTTTCAACGACCTGGCTTCAGGCACCAAGTTCCTGACGCGCTCCACCGCGACGTCCAAGAAGACCATTGAGTGGGAAGACGGCAACACCTACCCCGTCATCGACGTGGAAATCTCCTCGGAGTCACACCCGTTCTACACGGGCAAGCAGCGCATCATGGACAGCGCCGGCCGCGTCGAGCGCTTCAACGCACGCTTTGCAGGCTTCGGCGGCAAGAAGTAATACTTCTTTGTCTGATGTTGTTCAAGGCAGGCCCGTTCCTTATGGAGCGGGCCTGTTTTTTTTTGCGCCAGCCGGCATCACACTTTGCCACCACGGCGCCGTCTTGAAAGACTGGACACATGGCTCAAACATTGCATGGTGAATACAAGGTCCACGGCGGCAAATTGGTGGTGGTGGACCTTGAAGTCCACGACGGAAAGCTGGCCAACGTCAGCGTGAGCGGAGACTTCTTCCTGGAACCCGATGAGGCACTGGAGGACATTAACGGTGCCTTGAACGGGCTGGACGCCCAGGTTCCGCCCACGTCCATTGCCGCGGCAATCAGCGATGCCCTGCCGGCCGACGTCGTCCTCTTCGGCTTCTCGGCCCCAGCAGTCGCCGTCGCGGTCCGGCGGGCGCTCTCCAAGGCCAGCAGCTGGCTGGACCACTCCTGGGACATCATCGCCCCCACCGTCCTGCCTACGGCGGTCAACGTGGCACTCGATGAGGTGCTGACACGCGAGGTGGGTGCGGGCTTGCGCAATCCCACGCTGCGGTTCTGGGATTGGGACGAACCCTCGGTGGTCATCGGCTCCTTCCAGTCCGTGCGCAACGAACTTGATCCCGAAGGCGTGCAAAAGTACGGCATCAACGTGGTACGACGGATCACCGGCGGCGGCGCCATGTTCATGGAGGCCGGCAATTGCATCACCTACTCGCTGTACCTGCCCCAAAGCCTGGTTGACGGGCAGAGTTTTGAGGAGTCCTACAAGTTCCTTGACGCCTGGGTCATGGCCGCACTGGAGTCCATCGGTGTCGAGGCTTTCTACGTCCCCCTCAACGACATCGCCACGGACCAGGGCAAGATTGGCGGCGCCGCCCAAAAGCGCCTCAGCAACGGCGCCATGCTGCACCACGTCACCATGAGCTACGACATTGACGCCGACAAAATGGTGCAGGTACTGCGGATTGGCAAGGAGAAGCTGTCCGACAAGGGAACCCGCTCCGCGAAGAAGCGCGTTGACCCGCTGCGCCGACAGACAGGTTTGAGCCGGGAAGAAATTCTTGGGCGCATGATGGCCACGTTTACGCAGCGCTATGACGCGAAGTTGGCCGGGCTGACGCCAGCGGAGTTGGCCGAGGCGCGGGCGCTTGTGGCCAGTAAGTTTGGTGCGGACGAGTGGCTGCACCGGATCCCATGAGGTACCAGCCACGGATCCCCCCGCACAGGCCCACGGCATGGTAGGCAGGGCCGTGAGATGGCCCAACCAGCCACCGGCATCCTTCGCGTTTGTCATGGCCACCGGGATAGTTTCTGCTGCCCTGCTCGACGCGGGCCTGACGGGCTTCTCACGAGCGTTGCTGTGGATCGCCACCGTCGCACTGGTGGTGCTCGTGGCAGGTCTGCTGGGGCGGCTCATGGTTCACGGCCGTGATGCGGTGGCGGACTTCCGGAACCCACACAAGGGCTTCGGGTACTTGACGGTGGTGGCCGGGATGAATGTTGTCGGCATCGGCTTCCACCCAGTGGCACCGGCGGTGACGTGGGTTTTGGCCGCCCTCAGCATTCCCCTGTGGATCTTTCTGGCATACGGCGTGCCGCTGTCCATGATGCTGCGCACCGAAATCGGCGAGGGACCGCGGATGCGCCTGCTGCCCGTAGACGGGACGTGGTTTCTGTGGGTTGTCTCCTCGCAGTCACTGTCCGTGGCAGCGGCATCCCTGGCCACCGACGCAGGAGCCGTCAGCCTCATGAGCGACGCTGCCGTTGCCTTCTGGGGCGTCGGCATCATGCTCTATCTAACCCTGACAACCCTGGTCATGCTGCGCTTACTCACAGGCGGTGAAAGCCTGGGTGGGATTGTCCCCACCAACTGGATCTTCATGGGTGCCACGGCCATTACAGTCCTCGCCGGGTCCATGATTCTGCACCTACCCGCAGATGTCCCCGTCATCCACTTGGCCGGCCCCACCATTGGCGGCCTCAGCTACCTGCTGTGGGCCTTTGGGCTTTGGTGGGTTCCGTTCCTTGTCGCCTTCGGCCTGTGGCGGCACGTGGTGCGGCGGGAACCGTTGCGTTACGTTACTGCCCTGTGGTCAATCGTCTTCCCGCTGGGCATGTTTGCCGTCGCCACCTACAGGTTCGGGCGAGAGAACCAGATGCCACTCGTGGCCGTCCTTGGTCAGTGGGCAACGTGGGTGGCTGCGGCAGCCTGGGTGGCTGTGGCCGTCGCCATGGTCGCGGCGTTCCTGGCATGGCTTCGCCGCCGTCAGGCTGTTCGCAACTGACGACGGCGGACCCGCCACCTACCGTCTTTAGCGCCGGCTGCCTGCCTGTGCGCTTAGGGAACGCAGGAGCTGGTCCCGCTGCTCGAGCACAATACGGCGCAGTCCGCGGGCTGCCACGGTGTGCTGGTCCAGCCACGCGTCGGTGCGCAGCACCACCGGATGTTCCGCCGGCAGCGTCCCCGGCTTAAGGTCCTGCCGGAGCGGGAACAACCCGCGCACGATCCGGCCAGCAATTTCCAGGCTCCGTTTGTTCCACACCCGTTCGATTGCCTCGAAGTACGGTTCGATGAACGGGTCGAGCAATTCGCGCCCGCCCACGGTGAACCCGGCAATCGTGGCGCCCAGGAGCTCGTTGCTGAGCGTTTCCCCGTCAACGCCCTCGTGCCAGCGCGCCAACTTGAGGGCGGCATCGGGCAGGGCTGCCACTGCAGTGCAGTGGCTTGCACGGTATTCGGCCGTGGTGTTGGCAGCCAGTTCCGCGTCCAGTTCAGCCTGACTTGCGGCACCCCGGGCGGCGAGTTGCTGCCACAACAGCCAGCGTAGGCTGCCGTCGACACTCAGGCCCTCCGGAACGTCCTTTCCTGCCAGCAGGGACCTGCTGTAGTGCACAACCGCGTCGCTGCCACGGCCCAGTTCGGCAAGGGACCGCGCCCAAATCAGCTGTTCGTCGCCTCCGGGGGCCGCGGCGGCCAGGTGGCCTGCCACGCCGGCGATCAACCGTTCCTGTACCGCCGGGCGGTCCTCCGGGGCGCAATAGTGGCCCAAGGTGTGGAGCGCATTATCAGCCAGGGTCTGCAACACGGCGATGTCCGGCTCGCCGCCTGCATGCTCGAGGACTGCATCCAGGTAACTGGCGGCGGGCAGCAGGGCGTCCCGTGTCGCATTCCACAGGGCCGACCACACCAGGCTGCGGGACAGCGGGTCGGCGATGGTTCCCACCGCAGCTAGAGCAGTGGTGAGGGATCCGGCGTCGAGCCTGACCTTTGCATAGCTGTGGTCACCGTCGTTGACAAGGAGCAGATCGGGGACGGGCAGGCCGGTGGCGCCGGGGACCTGCGTCACCTCGCCGGCCACATCCAGGGCGACCGAGTGGGAACGGACCAGGGCCCCCGCCTCGTGCGTGAAGAAGCCGAGGTCGAGCCTGTGCGGACGCAGGGCGGGGCGGCCCGTGATGGGATCCACGGCCTCCTGACGGATGGACAGCGAGGTGATGGTGCCGTCCACCGCTTCGACGATGGGTCTCAGGACCGACATGCCTGAGGTCTGCAGCCATTTCCTGGCCCAATCGCCCAGGTCGCGGCCCGACGCTTCGCCGAGGGGGAGCAGAAGGTCGTTTAGGGTGGTGTTTGAATACTGGTGTGCGCCGAAATATCCGCGTGCGCCGGCGATGAAGGCGTCCTTGCCCACGTAGGCGACAAGCTGCTTCAGCACCGAGGCACCCTTGGCGTAGGTGATCCCGTCGAAGTTGGCCTTGGCCGCCTCGAGGTCGGGGATGTCTGCAACGATGGGGTGCGTGGTGGGCAGCTGGTCCTGGGTGTAGGCCCAGGCCTTGCGGCGGCTGGCAAACAGGGTCCAGGACTTTTCGCCCCAGCCGGTGGCCTCCGCGACAGCAAGATGGCCCATGAAATCTGCGAACGACTCCTTCAGCCACAAGTCATCCCACCACGTCATGGTCACGAGGTCGCCGAACCACATGTGCGCCATCTCGTGCATGATCGTGTTGGCGCGCTGCTGGTAGGCGGTGTCGGTGGCGCGGGAGGCATGCAGGTATGACTCGGTGAAGGTGACAAGGCCCGGGTTTTCCATGGCGCCGAGGTTGTATTCGGGCACGAACGCCTGGTCGTACTTGCCGAAGGGGTAGGGGAAATCGAAGAGCGCGTTGAAGTACTCCAGCCCGGCCTTGGTGACCTTGAAGACCTCATCAGCGTCAAAGTGCGGTGCCAGCGATGCGCGGCAGTAGGCTGCCAGCGGGATGTCCAGCGTTTCGCCGTGGTGCGCGCTGGCGGACCCGAACACCATCGAAAAGTGGTCCTCGGCCATGAAATACGGACCGGCCAGCACAGTGGTGATGTACGTGGAAATCGGCAGGGTCGGGTCGAAAACCCACCGGGTGTTGCCTGTGCCTGCCAGCTCGTCACGTTCGGCAACAGACTGGTTGGAGGCAACCTTCCACCCCGTTGGCGCTGTCACGGTGAAAGTGAAGGGTGCCTTGAGGTCGGGCTGCTCAAAGTTTGCGAAGACCCTGCGGGCATCGGCGGGTTCGTACTGCGTGTACGTGTAAGTCTGCCCGTCGGCCGGGTCCACAAACCGGTGCAGGCCCTCGCCGCTGCTTGAATACGCCGCCGTGGCGTTGACGACCACCACGTTTTCCGCTTCAAGGCAGGGCAGGTGGATGCGTTGGGCGTCGACGACGTCGGCCACGTCCAAGGAGGTGCCGTTCAGGACCACCGACTCGACGCCGAGCCCGATGAAGTCCAGGAACGTGCCCGCCGTAGTTGGGCCGGACGTGTCGGCCGCGAAGGTGATGGTGGTGCGGCTGGGGAAGCCCGGAACAGTCGGGTCGCCGGCCCTGCCCAAGTCAAGGTCGACATCATAATGGTGGACTTCGATGAGGGCTTTTCGGGCTGCCGCTTCACTGCGCAAAAGGTTATGGTTTGACACTATTTCATTCAACCACGGGTTTGCGCCAAAGCGGCATCAGTCACATACCGCTTCGAGGAGTTGCAGTCAGGGGAACCAGGTGCCTGGGTGTTGCGTCAGTGGGACATCAGGTGCACTGCGCCGAACGCCAGCGAAGCGATCAGTGCCCAGGAGCACAGGGCCATGACGGAGGCGCGCATGCCCGTGGCAAAAAGTTCCCTGACCCGAATGCTGGAGCCAAGGCCGAATAACGCAGCGCCCAGGGCGATGTCCTGCGCCGTCGAGCCGGCATCGATGACAAATCCGGGCAGCCAGCCTGTGGTGCGCAGTGCGGCCATCAGCAGGAATCCAACGACAAAGAGGGGGACCACGGGCGGGAACTTGGCCGGCAACCCGGTATTTGGTCCCGAGGCCAGGGCCCGTGCCTGGCGCTTGCGCTCCATGGCCCCGGCGACGCCAACGATCGGCGCCAACATCACCACGCGCGTCAGCTTGACCACCACGGCGGCACTGAGGGCTACGGCACCTGCGGTCTGGGCAGTGGCCACCACCTGTCCCACGTCGTGGACGCCGGCGCCCACCCATTGGCCGAATTCAAGCGGTGCGAGCCCCAGCGGCTGCATCAACAGCGGCAGGATGCCAATGGCAAGGGTCCCGCACAAGGTCACCAGGGCGACTGGCAGGACGGTGTCCTCATGCTTGGTGCCCTTAACCGCGGCCATCGCACCAATGGCCGACGCCCCGCAAATGGAAAAGCCCGTGGCGATCAGCAGCGGAGTGTCCCCGCCGAGTTTAAACAGCTTCCCGAGGGCGAGGGTCCCGGCAAAGCTGAGCAGCACCACAACAACAATCAGCAGGACGCTGACCCAGCCAAGGTCCATGATGTCACCTAGGCTCAGTTTGAGGCCAAGGAAGACAATGCCTGCCCGCATCAGGTGCTTGCCGGCAAAGTTCAAGCCGGCACGCCACGGCCCCTGGCACAGCCCGGAGATTCCCGGCAGGTTCGCGCAGACAATGCCAAGAACGACGGCGATCGTCATGGCGGGCAGTATCGGCACCATGCTGTGCACCAGCAGGGAGAGGACAACAGCGAGTAGGGCAGCAGTGATGCCAGGTGCCAGTTTGCGCGCAGTCGCACCCGTGCTGGGTTTGGCGCCGTCGAGCTTTACCAAGGGCTTGGCTTGTAATCTTTGAGGAAGACCCCGTACTGGTCCTCGCCCGACTCACCCATGACGATGGGATCGTAAACGCGGGCGGCGCCGTCGACCAGGTCAAGGGGGGCATGGAAGCCTTCCTCGGCCAGGCGCACCTTGGTGAAGTGGGGGCGCTCATCGGTGATCCAGCCCGTGTCCACCGCTGTCATCAGGATACCGTCAGCCTCGAGCATCTCACTGGCGCTCGTGCGGGTGAGCATGTTCAGCGCGGCCTTGGCCATGTTCGTGTGCGGGTGGCCCGGACCCTTGTAGGCGCGGGAGAACTGCCCCTCCATGGCCGACACGTTTACGATGTACTTGCGGTGCGCCGCGGAGGCCTTCATGGCCGGGCGCAGGCGCGAGACAAGCAGGAACGGGGCGGTGACGTTGCAGAGCTGGACTTCGAGCATTTCCAACGGGTCGACCTCGTCAATCACCTGCGTCCAGCTGTTCATGGTCGCCAGGTCGGGGACGAGGCCGCCGGCGTCAATGGCCGTGCCCGCCTCGATGCGTTCAAGGGAAGCCGATCCCATGGAGAGGGCCAGTGAGGCAATTTCATCGCCGGCGAGTTGGGGATGTTCCATCATCTGGGTGGCCAGCGCCAATGGGTGCTTGTCGTGGGCGTGGCCAAAGGTGACAAGCTCGGGCATGGGGGTGTCCGTGGGCAGCTCTTCAAGCTCGGCATCAACCAGCGGTTTGTAGGCGTTGCCCGAACGGCGGACCGTCTGCGCGGCGTTGTTGATGATGATGTCAAGGGGTCCGGCTTCGTTCAGCGAGTCGGCCAGCGCCACCACCTGGGTTGGGTCACGCAGGTCGATGCCGACGATGCGCAGCCTGTGGAGCCATGCGCCGCTGTCTTCCATTGCGGCAAAGCGGCGGGCGGCGTCCTTGGGGAAGCGCGTGGTGATGGTTGTATGTGCGCCGTCACGCAGCAACCGGAGTGCAATGTACATGCCGATCTTGGCGCGGCCGCCCGTCAGCAGCGCGCGCTTGCCAGTGAGGTCCGTGTGTGCGTCGCGTTTTGAGTGGTTGAAGGCGGCACAGTCAGGGCACAGCTGGTGGTAGAACGCATCCACCTGTGTGTAGCGCTGCTTGCAGATGTAGCACGGGCGGGAACGCAGAAGCGTTCCCGCCGTATCACCCCTCGTTGAGGGCTTGAGCTTGTTTCCCCGGGTTTCATCGTCGATCCGGTCAGGCGCCGCTGTTGCCGTTTTCGCCAGTACGGCCTTGTCGGCGTCATTGACGGCATCGCGCTTGACGTTGCGGCGATGGCGCTTGACCGACTTGAACATCTTTCCTGTGGCTCGGCGCACCAAAACATAGTCGGGATGTTCTTCGTCGTAAACATGGATTGTTTCCAAAACCTTGATGCAATTTTGGATTTCTTCGGAGGTCAAGTCAGGGGCAGTCACCCACTAATTTTAGCCTCTTCGGCAGGTGCCTGGGACGTCGTGGCCTTGATCTGGTTTTTCACCACCAGATCAACAGTTGCCTGGGCCACTTCGTCACGGCTGACGGCGAGCATCAGTGCCTCGGGCACCTCTGCTGCGGCGGCACGTGCCAGCGCCTTTTCAGCAGCATCAGGGGCAGGAACAAGCTGTCCCTTGCTCAGGACAGTCAAGCCCGATTCGGTGATGGCAAAGCCGCGGGCCCGGTCAAGAGCGGGGTCCACACCGATGGTGGCTCCTGCCGGAATCTTGACGTTCTTATCAATGATTGCCCGGCGCACCACGGCGCCGGGACCCACAATCACCTTGTCCATCAAAACGGAAGCCTGCACACGTGCACCCGATCCAACAAACACATCGTTGGAAAGTACCGAATTTTCGACGACGCCACCTGAGACCACAACGCCCGGAGCCACGATTGAATCCAGTGCTGCCCCCACTGAATTGCTTTCCCCCCTGACAAACTTTGCCGGCGGTGAAGTGGTTCCACGGGTGAAGATCGGCCATGCCCTGTTGTACAGGTTGAAGATGGGCATGGGGGAGATCAGGTCCATGTGCGCGTCGTAGTAGGAGTCTATGGTCCCCACGTCTCGCCAGTAGTTGCGGTCC
Source organism: Arthrobacter sp. LAPM80 (assembly GCF_046736435.1). Taxonomy (NCBI): domain Bacteria; kingdom Bacillati; phylum Actinomycetota; class Actinomycetes; order Micrococcales; family Micrococcaceae; genus Arthrobacter; species Arthrobacter sp. LAPM80. The sequence continues at coordinate 83,350 of NZ_JBCHVD010000007.1, read as the reverse complement.
CGGTCTGTTGCGTCGGGGATGTCATTGGTGGAGAAGTCGTAGACGAACGCTTCGCCGCGGTTGACGAAGTAGGGGATGATGTCCCCACCCATGTCATTCTTCGTGTCATCCTTCAGGGCATCCTGATCCAGCGCCTCAATGAGGGCGTCAGTGTCAAAGACATAGTTGCCCATGGAGGCCAGGAACTGGTCCGGCGCATCCGGCAGTCCCGGTGTGGATTGGGGCTTTTCAACGAACGCAGAAATCTTGTGCGCGCCGATGGCCCCGGGGATTTCGGCGCCGTCGATCTCGATGACGCCAAACTGGTCGGCCATTTCCAAGGGCTGGCGCACGGCGGAGACGGTGGCCCTGGCGCCTGACTTGATATGGCTTTGCACCATTTGTTCAAAGTCCATGCGGTACACGTGGTCCGCGCCAACCACAACAACAATGTCAGGCTCGGCGTCATTGATGAGGTTCATGGATTGGTAGATGGCATTGGCGCTGCCAAGGAACCAGCTCTTGCCGCGACGCTGTTGGGCCGGCACGGATGCCACATAATTGCCCAATTGCGTTGACATGCGCCATGTCTCAGAGATGTGGCGGTCCAAACTGTGCGACTTGTATTGCGTCAACACGACCATTTTGAAATAACCCGAATTCGCCAGGTTTGACAAGGCGAAATCCACCAACCGAAAACCCGCAAAGGGTACGGCCGGCTTTGCGCGGTCAGCTGTCAAGGGCATTAAGCGCTTGCCCTCACCGCCTGCTAATACGATCGCCAGAACTTTCTTGACTGACATGATCCAACCTCCGACAGCTTGAAATTATGCACTTCGCTGTGACAGTTGAGGTCACAACAACTTCACACTAGAACAAATGTGTTCCGACAGACTACCTTGAGTATGTGCGTATAGATATTGTGACAAAAGAATTCCCGCCCGAGATTTATGGAGGGGCCGGTGTGCATGTTGCCGAGCTCAGCCGCGTCCTCGCTGCGAAGGTTGATTTGCATGTCCATGCCTTTGGCAAGGCACGCGAACCGGACTTCCACGGGGCGGTGGTTGCCTCCTATGAAAACCTGCCCGAGTTGGCCGATGCCAACCCTGCCATCCAGACCCTCGGTGTGGATCTGCAGGTGGTTCCCGCGACGGCCGGGTCCGATCTGGTGCATTCCCACACCTGGTACGCGAACATGGCCGGCCACCTCGCTGCGTTGATGCACGGCATTCCGCATGTCCTCAGCGCCCACAGCCTCGAGCCGTTGCGGCCGTGGAAGGCTGAGCAGTTGGGCGGCGGATACGCGGTCTCCTCCTGGGCGGAAAAGACTGCCTATGAAGGTGCCGCGGCCATCATTGCGGTGTCCGACGGCATGCGTCAGGACATCCTTCGCAGCTACCCCGACGTCGACCCCGCCAAGGTCAAGGTCATTCACAACGGCATCGATGTTGCCTCCTGGCAGCGGGATGAGAAGGACGAAATCGTCCGTTCCCTTGGCATTGACCCCGACCGCCCCAGCGTTGTCTGGGTGGGCAGGGTGACCCGCCAGAAGGGTGTTCCTTACCTCTTGAAGGCTGCCGCGGCGCTTCCGCCGGAAGTTCAGCTGGTGTTGTGCGCCGGCGCGGCTGATACTCCCGCCCTTGGCGCCGAGGTCAATGCCCTGATTGAAGGCCTCAAGGCCGCGCGCGACGGTGTCATCGTCATTGAGCGCATGCTGCCCCGTGCCGAACTGATTCAGGTTCTCAGCCACGCCACCGTGTTTGCCTGCCCTTCAATTTATGAACCCTTGGGCATTGTGAACCTTGAGGCTATGGCGTGCGGTGCTGCCGTTGTTGCCAGTGCCACCGGCGGCATCCCTGAGGTTGTTGCCCACGGTGAGACCGGATTGCTGGTCCCGCTGGAGCAGGTTCCTGACGGTACCGGCACCCCCTTGGATCCTGAGAAGTTCGTTGCGGACTTTGCTGCGGCCATGATTGAGGTTGTCAATGATCCCTCCCGTGCACGGGCGATGGGGGAAAAGGGCCGCCAGCGCGCAAGCGATCATTTCTCTTGGGAATCGATTGTTGAACAAACATTGGACGTTTACAAGAGTGTTCTTCCAGAGGATTAAAAATATTCGTCGAATGTTTGTTTAGGCTTTGTGACTTCTTTTCGTCGTTTTTGTTGCGTTTTTGTGAATGCGTTAAAAGATTTTGCTTTGGAGGCCTCGATCCTTGGATCGGGGCCTCGCTGACTGAGGCAGAATTTCCGGGTCAGCCTCGTAGAAGCGGTCCCGGTCGATGCGCCTGGTCGCGGCGGGCCGTGAAGAACGCGCCGCCCCAACGGCGGCACCCAAGGTGGGCGCCGCCGTCGAACATCCAGAACCTAGGGGCGGAAGTCAGGCCCTGCCGGCGGCCTTCGCCCTCTGGATGAGGATCTTCTCGTCAATTGGCGCATCGGAGCTGGCGCGGAGGTGGCGGTAGTACTCGCGGGCCTCGTCCTGGCGCTCTCGCTCAATGCCCGTGGCGATGGTGGCGCGAAGGTGTTCGGGTCCATAGCCAAACGCATCCACCAGGTCCAGCGCGTGGGGCCGAAGCTTGGCCAGGACGCGGTTGATGTATGGGGCGAGGGTGCGGGCACGCTGCATGGAGATCCGCCCGTTCATCAGGTACCAGTCGAGGTGCTTTTCAATCAGGCCCAATCCGAACAGGTCGCGCACGCGGGTCAGGACGCGCTTGGTGCCGGCATCGTCAACGCGGCCAAGGGCGGCCGTGAACGCTTCCCACTGCAGCAGCTCGGCATGTGCGCGGGCGGCCTCGATGAGGGCGTTCTGGTTCTCATTGAAGATCTCGGCCCCCTTTTCCTTGGGAAGCTTTGCGGCCTCCTTCAAGGCGCTGGCAACTTCGGCCACCATGGTCTGGACCCTGTCCGCCAGCATCTGGCGCTGGGTGTCCTCATCCTTGAGGGCCTTGGCCGACTTCTGCGCGGAGCCGCTGTCGGCAACTGCCTGGGCGACGTTTCGCAGGCCTGTCTTGTTCAGGGTTAGGTCCGCTGCCTGGCCCACAACAAACCGTGCCAGCACGCCGAAGTCAAGGTTGCGGAACTCCTTGCTGTAGTCGGCCAGCAGACGCTTGGCGACCAGCTGCAGCAAAACAGTGTTGTCGCCCTCGAAGGTTGCGTAGACGTCGAGGTCGGCATGCAGCGAGGCAAAACGGTTTTCAATCATGAAACCCGAGCCGCCGCAGGCCTCCCGGCATTCCTGAAGGGTGTCCAGGGCGTGCCATGTGGTGAGCGACTTGTACGCCGCTGCCAGTGTCTCCAGGTCCTGGCGGTCCTCGTCGGTGTCGTGGGCGCCGGAGAATACGCCGTCGAACTTCACCAACAGCTCCTCGTGGGCGAACGCGGCGGCGTAGGTGGTGGCCAGCAGGGGGAGCAGTCGGCGCTGGTGGCGCTGGTAGTCCATCAGCACCACTTCCTCGGTGTCGGATGCGGCATTGAACTGGCGTCGTTCGGTGGCGTACTGGATGGCAATCTTCAGCGCCACCTTGGACGCCGCGACGGCTGCCCCGTTGAGCGAAACGCGGCCCTGGACCAGCGTTCCGAGCATGGTGAAGAAGCGGCGCCCGGGGCTGGCGATCGGTGAACTGTAGGTGCCATCCACCGCCACGTCGCCGTAGCGGTTGAGCAGGTTGGTGCGCGGAATCCGTACGTCGGCAAAGGCAAGGCGGCCATTGTCGATGCCGTTCAGTCCGCCCTTGATGTTGTCGTCAAGCCCCTGGACGCCGGGCAGGAATTCTTTTGTGTCGGGGTCGCGAAGTTCCACATAGAAGGCATGGACTCCGTGGTTGACGCCCCGGGTGATGAGCTGGGCGAACACCACCGCGGCCACGCCATCGACTGCCGCGTTGCCAATGTATTCCTTCCAGGCCGCGCGGAACGGGGTGTTGATGAGAAATTCCTGCGACGCTTCATCGTAGGTGGCTGTCGTGGCGATCGACGCCACATCGGATCCGTGGCCGATTTCGGTCATGGCAAAGCAGCCGGGAATCTCCAGGTTCATGATGCCCGGAAGCCACTTGTCCTGGTGCTCCTCACTGCCAAGGTGCATCACGGCGGATCCGAACAGGCCCCACTGGACCCCGCCCTTGATCTGCAGCGAGGGGTCGGCAATGACGAGTTCCTCAAAGCCTGCCACGTTCCCGCCGTGGTCGTTGCCGCCGCCGAGCCGGGTGGGAAAAGCGCGGTGCACGCCGTTTTGCTCCACGAGGATCCCGAGCTGCCTGAACACCCTTTCGCGGTGCTCCTTATTTGTGAGCCCTTCGATCTTGTGCAGTTCGGGGCTGCCTGCCAGCTTGCGGGCCTTCAAACGGACTTCCGCCCATCGGCCCAGCAGGAGCTCACCGAGTTTGGCGACGTCAACATTGGCGCCGTCGTGGTTGGCTGCCGGAGAAACTTGGGTCATTACGGTGGTCATGAACATCCTTCTGCTGCGGTTACTGAAGTGGAAAGGGACGTGGGGGAGAGTAGCTGCCCCACGCCGTCGAAGAGCCAGGTTGATATTTGTTCAGCCATGGCCGTGGGCTCTGGTTTTGCTGGGTCCTCGGGGGCTTGCAGCCACAATTCGCCCGCCGTGCGCACCAGCCCGATGGCGGCCGTGGGCCAGTAGCCCACAAGGGGGGATGCGGGATCGCCCATGAGGTGCCGGAGCGGTTCGGTAATCATCTCTGTCACCGATGCGAAAAATCCGCTCAGTTCCCCGGACTGGCTGGTGTCGCCATCAGTGGGAACGGTGGAGAAGAAGTACACGTTCGGTGAGGTCTGTGCCATTTGGAGGTACGCGGCAACCATGGCGGTGACGCCCTCCCTCGGTTCGGACGCTGCCTGCCGCGCCGCCGCGATGGTCTCCTGCATCTGCCGGATCACCACAGCGCCGAGGGCCTGTCGAAGTCCGGACTTGTCGCCGAAGTACCTGTAGAACACCGATTTCGACGTCCCGGCGGTGGCTGCGATGTCCTCCATCGAGGCGTCGGGGCCCAGTCTGTGGATTGCCCTGCGTGCCGCATTGATCAAGGCACGACGGCGTTCCTCGCGGTGGGCCTCCCACCTCGCCGAACGCCCGTCCACGGCGGCAATGCCGGGATTGGCGGCACTGTTGCCCTCGCCTGGCGTGGATGAGAGGGCCGGCACGGGCGGCCATGACTGTAACGTGTTCACGATACTCAGCGTATCAGGTACGCTGGGTATCAGTAACAAACGGCGTTCCCGAAGGAGAGAGCTTCATGACCACCCCCACAACACCCGGCAACGAAACAGCGGCCGGAAATTCCGCCACGTCCGCAACCGCGCCCAACGCAGCCCAGGCACGGCAGGCCAAGGTCCGGAGCCTTCGCAAGGCAGTCATTGTCGGTGGAAACCGCATCCCCTTCTCCCGATCGGGCGGCGCCTATGCCCACTCCTCCAACCAGGACATGCTGACTGCTGCCCTCGATGGCCTGGTTGCTCGTTTTGGCCTGGCCGACGAGGAAATCGGAGAGGTTGCCGCCGGCGCCGTTCTGAAGCATTCAAGGGACTTCAACCTGACAAGGGAAGCCGTCCTTGGCTCGGCACTTTCGGCCACGACGCCTGCCTACGACCTCCAGCAGGCCTGCGCGACAGGCCTGGAGGCGGTCATCGGCCTCGCCAACAAGATCAAGCTTGGGCAGATTGACTCGGCCATTGCCGGCGGTGTCGATTCTGCCTCGGATGCCCCCATCGCCGTCAGCGAAGGTCTGCGCGCGATCCTCCTTGACCTCAACCGTGCCAAGACCATGGGGGAGAAGGTGAAAATCGTCAGCCGCATCCGGCCCAAGGACCTCACGCCCGATGCACCCTCCACCGGGGAACCCCGAACGGGGCTTTCGATGGGCGAGCACCAGGCGCTGACCACCGCGCAGTGGAAGATCAGCCGCGAGGCCCAGGACGAACTTGCCCTCGCCAGCCACAAGAATCTGGCTGCTGCCTACGATCGGAATTTCTTCGACGACCTCATCACTCCGTTCCGCGGCCTGGCAAGGGACTCAAACCTGCGGGCCGACTCCACCCTTGAGAAGCTGGCGAAGCTCACGCCCGTCTTCGGCAAGTCACTGGGGGGCAACGCCACCATGACAGCCGGCAACTCGACACCTCTGACCGACGGCGCCTCAACTGTCCTGCTCGCCTCCGAAGAGTGGGCCACCGCGCGTGACCTGCCCATCTTGGCCGACGTGATCGACGGCGAAGCGGCGGCGGTTGACTTTGTCCATGGCAAGGACGGGCTGCTCATGGCCCCGGCCTTCGCCGTTCCGCGCCTGCTGGCCCGCAACGGGTTGACGCTGGATGACATTGACTATTTTGAGATCCATGAAGCCTTCGCCGGCACGGTGCTGAGCACGCTGGCGGCATGGGAGGATCCAGAATTCGGCACCACGCGCCTGGGCCTTGACGGCGCCTTCGGCTCGATTGACAGGGCCAAGCTCAACGTCAACGGATCGTCCCTGGCCGCAGGCCATCCCTTCGCCGCCACCGGAGGGCGACTCGTCGCAACCCTCGCCAAGATGCTCCATGAGCGCGGACAGGTTCACGGGCGCCCGGCCCGCGGCCTGATATCGGTCTGCGCGGCCGGCGGCCAGGGCGTCGTGGCGATCCTGGAAGCACGGTAGCCCCCATGACGTCGACCAAGAAGACTGCCGGCACACGCCACAAGGCAGACAAATACACCGAGTTCGTCAGCCGCGGCTTCGGCAAGGACGTGGCCAAGCGCCTTGGCCTGCCCCAGCCGGCGATCCTGCGCCGCTACGAGCCGAATGCCCCGCTTGTGGGTGGCCCGATCCTTGTCCTTGGAAACGGAGCAGGGTCCGACGCCGTCGCGAAAGTCCTGCTCGGCTGGCACCAGGACGTCCGCAGGCACGCAACGCCCAAGGAAAAGCTGGGCGCCGTCGTCGTGGTCCTCGATGAACTTGAACACCCGGAACAGCTCGCGAACCCCCTGCTTGCCCTCGGAGCGTCACTGCGTGACGTCAGCAAGAACGCCAGGGTCGTTAGCATCTCCCGCCCCGCGGCGGCCAGTGACAAGCCTGCCGTGGCGGCAGCCCGCAACGGTGTTGACGGCTTTATCCGCTCACTGGCCAAGGAACTGCGCTCCGGGGCCACAGCCAACGGCATCCTGCTCGCCAATGGCATCCCGGCATCCTCGCCCAGTGCCATGGCGTCACTGCGCTTCCTCCTTTCGGGCCGCTCGGCCTTCATTGACGGCCAGTTCCTCACGGCGTCGTCGGCCGGCTCCACAGCTGAGCCCGACTGGAACAAGCCGCTCGACGGCAGCATCGCCGTCGTCACCGGCGCAGCCCGGGGGATTGGCGCAGCCATCGCCCGCACCCTGGCCCGGGACGGGGCGACCGTCATTGCCGTTGACGTCCCGGCGGCAGGTGACCACTTGGCCGCCGTCGCCAATGAAATCCACGGCACGGCGCTCCAGCTTGACATCACCAACCCCGAGGCCGGCAGCCGCATCCTTGAGCATGCCATCTCACGCCATGGACGACTGGACATTCTCGTGCACAACGCCGGCATCACGCGAGATAAATTGCTGGCCAACATGGACAACGCCCGCTGGGACCCGGTCATCGCCGTCAACATTGCCTCGCAACTGCGCATGAACGAAGCCTTCCTGGCGAGCCCGGGCCTTGGTGAAAATCCGCGCATCATCAGTGTTGCCTCCACGAGCGGCATCGCCGGCAACCGCGGGCAGACCAACTATGCGGCCTCCAAGGCGGGGGTCATGGGCATGGTTCGTTCCACCGCGCCGCTGCTGGCGGAACGCGGAGGCACAGTGAACGCCGTCGCACCCGGATTCATCGAGACTGACATGACGGCCACGATCCCCTTTGCCACGCGGGAAGTTGCGCGGCGACTGAACAGCCTCCAGCAGGGCGGGCGCCCCGGAGACGTGGCCGAGGCCATCGCGTTCTTTGCCCAGCCCGCCGCGGCCGGGGTGACAGCAAACGTCCTGCGCGTGTGCGGACAGAACCTGGTGGGGCAATGACGGGCGAGACGCTGGTGACTGAGATGCCGTCCCTGTCCAAGCTGTACGTCAACGCCGCAGCCAGTGCGGCCAAGAGCCGGCTGATCCGCACGGCGCCGGTTCTCGCCCTGCCGGCCCGGGCGGTGGAGGTGCGCGGCGTGCGGGCCGACCTGGCAAAGGTGACGGAGTTTGCCCACCTCATGGGCGAGCCCGCGCGCGACGTGCTGCCATCGGGCTACCTGCATGCGCTGGTGTTCCCAGTGGCCATGAGCGTCATGGTTCAGGACGGCTTCCCGCTTCCCCTGCTCGGGATGATCCACCTGCGCAACCAGGTGGAGCACTTTGCACCCGTGCTCTTCACCGATGAACTATGTGTTCGGGCGTGGGCGCGGGAGCTGACGGGGCACAGGAGCGGAACCCAGGTGCAAATTGTGGCGGAAATCCACAACGCCGATGGAACCGAACTGCTGTGGCGCGGGGTTTCGACCTATCTTGCCAAGGGCGTATATCTGCCCGGGCTGGACAAACCCACCACGGCGGCGGTCCGGGAGGACTTTGTCCCGCCTGCGCCGACCGCGCAGTGGCGGCTGGGCATCGACACGGGGCGTGCCTACGCAGCCGTCTCGGGTGACTTCAACCCTATCCACCTCAGCGTCTTGAGCGCCAAGGCCCTCGGGCAACGACGCTCAATTGCACACGGCATGTACGCCGCCGCCCGGGTCCTGGCGACAGTGCCGCAGTCCAAGCCCAACTCGTTCAGCTGGGACATCTCCTTCGCCTCGCCGGTGTACCTGCCTGCAACAGTGTCGCTGGACGTCGTTGACCACAGGACGGCCGACGGCGTGTGGTTGAGTTCGGAGTTCACCGCCTGGAATGCACGAAGCGCGAGGAAGTACTTCAGCGGAACCGTGGCGGCAGGCTGCCCCTGAGCGGAACGCCCGATGGTGGAAGGCCTCGCCGCTTCAGTGGGAGCCGCTGTTGCGCAGGGCACTTGCGCGCAAACAACGCCACAGCACTTCACTAAGGAGCCGCGGCGGCCACTGGCCGCGTTGCCTGCAGCACGCCCCACGGTTGCGAATTGTTCGGCGCACCCGAGAAAACAGCCCCATCAACGCTCTAAAGCATGGTGTCAATACCGGTAGACGCAGACTACATGCCAGCGGCGCCAAGGCTCAGCCCGCACACCAGCAGCCGTGGGCGCATGTTTCCGGCCGGTGTGGTGTCGGGTCAAGCCGCGGCCCAGGGATGCCATCCTCCGCAATCCCCAGCGGGCACCGAAAAGATGCCCCCGGTGACTGCGGCGACGAGGGGACACGTCACGAGATCCAGGCCGTCAACGGCTGGCATGTCAACCTTCGAGTGCACGTCGTTCTGCCAGTGGATGGCCAGAATGCCAACCACTGCAACGTACACAGCCACGGCACCGGCCACTGCTGCGGGGGAGTGGGGATTCCAGCCTAGCGGCCCGGTGCACCGAGGCACCGGCGGTCGGCCGGAGCAACCTCGACGCCCACGCTCGCCATGGTCCCCGCGAGGCTTCCGGCGGCGTGGGCCCCGTGGGAACCCATGGACAGGGACTGCCGGCGGGCCAAACGAATCGCCGGATGAAGAAGTTTCACGTGTTCATCGGCCCGGTCGCTGCGGCTTGCCAGAACCAGTTCACTGCCGGTAGTTCCGGCGGCCATCTCGTTGTCGTACAGGGCCCGGATGCGTCCCGCCACGGAGTTGAGGAAGCCCACTTGGAACTGGCGCCGTTCCAGGACCTTTTCATGGGCTGAAAGGTAGGGTTTGTACGGGTATCCGAGCCACCATGCCGCCATGGCGGATTCCAGCTGAAGCCGCAATGAGGCAAAGAGCCGCAGGGCCTGGGCGACATCCGACTCGGCACCGATCAGGTAGATGATCTTTTTGCTGCTCGTGGTGGCTTGCAGTACGCGGAGGGTGTTGAAGGCCAAGGCAATTTCGGTGAATCCCCTGGCCTGGCCTACCCTTAGCTGGCCGCCAAGTTCGAAGCGTTCCTCGACCATGGGCTCCTGGGCTCTGCCGGCCTTCCCCGCTTCGGTGTCAATGCTTGCCTGCTGGATCCCGTACCTGACCATGAGCCGCTCGGCATGCTCCTGGAAGGTCTGAGCCTCCTCTGGATAGGGTGAGCCCTCCGCCTTGGCCAGCAACTTGATGATGAGCTTGAGCGTCTTCTCAGCCTTGCGGCGTGCGTCTTTTGCTGTCCCGTTGCCGCTGCCCGGCCCTTTTTCGTTGGCGGTCTCCATGCTGGTTGGTTCCTTCGCTCCGGTGCCGGCTGTCAATCAAGCCTCGCCTCGGACTATAACGTGCGGGTCCGACATGAGGCGTGCCGGGGAAACAAAGAGACCCCCAGGGAACCCGTGGTTCCCTGGGGGTCTGTCGGTGCGCGGGAGGGGACTTGAACCCCCACCCCGTTTCCAGGACTAGCACCTCAAGCTAGCGCGTCTGCCATTCCGCCACCCGCGCAGAGTGATCTCAGCGCACAGGTTCCCTCGGAGGAAAGAACCATTGTCCGCTGCAGCAGCGATGAATACTTTAGCATGACTTTAGGGAATGCCGCCCAAGCGCCGCGTCAAAGTGGGCTCAATCACAATCGTACCGTCCGCTTCATGGCCGGCAGGCGGTACGCGTTAAACAAAAAGACTCCCTGTGAACCGTGGTTCACAGGGAGTCTGTCAGTGCGCGGGAGGGGACTTGAACCCCCACCCCGTTTCCAGGACTAGCACCTCAAGCTAGCGCGTCTGCCATTCCGCCACCCGCGCAGGTGATCTCGGCGGTACGATTCTAACCTTCGATTGAATCGTTGCCCGCCGCAGCAGCGATGAAAACTTTAGCACGACTTTTAGCGGAAACAACAATCGGGCCCCGGGGTCCATATGTACAAGCCAATAAGGGCTCAATTCCGAGCCAAAGGTAGGCTTGGGGTACGCCACAACACCTAAGGAGATTTCTCGTGAACACGGTCAGGCCCGAGGACGAAGTTGCAGGTATCTGCTCCGATCTCATTCGATTCGACACCAGCAACTTTGCCAACAACGAAGGGCCGGGGGAGCGCGCGATTGCCGAGCATGTGGCGGCCTTGATGTCCGAGACCGGGCTGTCACCTGAGCTGTATGAGTCCTCGCCGGGCCGTGCCAACGTCGTGACCCGCATCGAGGGAAGCGACTCCTCGCTGCCGGCACTTGTGGTGCACGGCCACCTCGATGTTGTTCCCGCCCAGGCCCACGACTGGAGCGTTGACCCCTTTGGTGGCGAGGAACGTGAAGGTCTGATCTGGGGCCGCGGTGCTGTGGACATGAAGGACATGGACGCCATGATGCTCTCCGTCATGCGTTCCATGGGACGGGAAGGCCGCAAGCCCAAGCGTGACCTCGTGTTCGCCTTCTTTGCCGATGAAGAGGCCGGCGGGGCCTACGGGGCACGCTGGTCCGTGGACAACCGTCCCGAACTGTTTGAGGGCGCCACCGAGGCCATCTCCGAGGTTGGTGGTTTCTCCACTGACATCAACGGAAAACGCGCCTACCTGTTGCAGACCGCCGAGAAGGGCCTGGCCTGGCTGCGGCTGACGGCCCATGGTCGTGCCGGCCATGGCTCGCACATCAACACCGACAATGCCGTAACCCGGCTGGCCCGTGCCGTCACCCGCATCGGCGATCACCAGTGGCCCATCGAGTACACGGACACCACCCGCGCCTTCCTCGAAGGGGTTTCGGAGCTCACGGGCATTGAATTTGACGAATCAAATCCACAAACCCTCTTGAGCCAGCTGGGCACCGTCTCCCGTTTTGTGGGCGCCACCTTGCAAAACACGGCGAACCCCACGTTCCTCAGCGGCGGCTACAAGGCCAATGTAATCCCTGGTACGGCGGAGGCCATGATTGACATCCGCACCCTGCCGGGCCAACATGAGCAGGTTCTGGAATTGGTTCGCCAGCTGGCGGGGGAGGGCATCGACATCTCCACGATCCACAACGACGTCTCCCTGGAGACGCCCTTCGCCGGAAACCTTGTCGATGCGATGATCGATTCCCTCCACTTTGAGGATCCGGGATCCACTGTCCTGCCGTACACGCTTTCAGGTGGCACCGACAACAAGTCACTGAGCCGTCTGGGCATTACAGGCTATGGGTTCGCCCCGCTGCAGCTTCCGGCGGAACTCGACTTCACCGGCATGTTCCACGGGGTAGATGAACGCGTTCCCGTTGACTCGCTGAAATTCGGTACCCGTGTCCTGGACCGCCTGCTGAGCAATTACTAAGGATTCCCGCCATGAGCATTGAATTGAATGAGCTCCTGCCCGACGAACTGCTGGAACGCTTTCGCGCGCGTGCCAGGGGCTATGACGAGCGCAACGAATTCTTCCACGAGGACCTGGCCGAGCTGAAGGAGCAGGGCTACCTTCGCATGTTTGCTTCGACGGACGACGGCGGACTCGGCTTCGGCCTTGAACGTGCCGCCGCCGCTCAACGCAGGCTGGCGACGGCCGCCCCGGCCACCGCATTGGCGGTTAACATGCATTTGGTGTGGACCGGCGTCGCCCATCTTTTGGCTGCGCGAGGCGACGATTCACTGCACTACGTCCTGACGGAGGCCGTTGCCGGGGAAGTCTTCGCCTTCGGCAACTCCGAGGCGGGCAACGATTCGGTGCTCTTTGACTCCAACACCGTGGCCGAGCCGCAGGACGACGGCGGCTATTCATTTACCGGGACGAAGATCTTCACTTCCCTCTCCCCGGCCTGGACACGGCTGGGGATCTTTGGGAAGGACTCAACCGGTGGGCAGGAAAAGCTGGTGCACGCCTTCATCACCCGGGACACACCCGGCTACACCATCAAGGACGACTGGAACACGCTGGGCATGCGGGCGAGCCAGTCGAACACAACCGTGCTCGACGGCGTCGTGGCACCTGCCGGGCGCGTGTTCCGCAAACTTCCCGTGGGACCCAACGCAGATCCACTGATTTTCGCCATTTTTGCCTGCTTCGAGACGCTGCTCGCCGCGGTGTACACAGGTCTTGGGGAGCGGGCGTTGGACCTTGGCGTTGCCACGGTGCACCGCAGGATGTCCAAAAAGTCCGGCAGGAGCTACGCGCAGGACCCTGACATCCGGTGGCGGATCGCCGATGCAGCCCTGGCGATGGACGGGCTGTACCCGCAGCTTGAGTCCCTGGCCCGCGACGTCGACAACCTCGTGGACCATGGCGGGCAGTGGTTCCCGAAGATGGTGGGGCTGAAGGTGCGTGCCACGGAAACTGCGCGCACGGTGGTCGACCTGATCATCCGCGTCAGCGGCGGCGGCACGTATTTTGCCGGCAACGAGCTGGGCAGGCTGTACAGGGATGTGCTGGCGGGGATGTTCCACCCCTCAGACGACGAGTCGGCCCATTCGATGATTGCCAACGCCTGGCTGGGACCGATCCAGGAGTAATGCCGTCTCAGAAGAGGTCCAAGGTACGCTCGACCCGCAGGACCCTGCGCCGCATGAGGTATTTTCGTTCGCCACCCATGTACAGGGTGCTGCGTTCAAGTTCCCATTTGCCATACTCGGCGTGCTCGCGCACGCGTTGGTATGCATTCGGGACGGACTCTCCGGGGGAGACGGTAAGGGTGAGGTATTCGTATTGGCGTTGCGGTGTACCGTGGCCAGATGATGCCGGTTTCAGCGTTTCCCTCATTGACTGCCCTTTCCGCCCATGAACTTTGAGGTGTTCCTGCACTACCAACGTACAGCTTGCCGACGGCGGTGGGGATACCCCCTAAATAGGACTTTCAAGTTCGCTGACACACTGGTAGCGTCAATCGCATGAGCATTGATCCCCGCGCAGCACTGAACGCCTTGACCACAGCATTGGAAGAACATTTGGTGGCCGCCTCAGCGCGCCGTGGGGAAGAAGACCCCATTGTCGAAGCCACGTTCCTGGGCATCATCGATGCCTTTGAAGCCTACGAGGAAGCCTTGTTCGACGCGTTCGACGAAGTGACCCCGCTTGTCATTTACGGTGAGGACGCCGATGACGAATTCCAGGACGATGATTCCGAGGAAGGCGGCGACGAGGAATCCGATCAGGATCTCGAGCCGATCAACGAATAATTGACTAAACATTGAAGGCCCTCCACGGAGGGCCTTCAATGTTTAATAACGGGGCTTCACGTTTTTGATTCGCGGGAGCAATTGCTCGTCGCGGTGTACGAACATGCAGAGCGGGTCCAATCCGAACGGACAGGGCTGGCCGGGGTTGAGTCCCCGGTGAGGCTGCTGGTTGAAGCTGCGACTGAAAACGTCGCAGTTCCGGGTCTGGTGCAGTTGTAGTCAACGCTTGTGGCCGCCGCCTTGGAAGACCGCAATGATGCAAGCCAACATTCCTTTACGGCACGGTTCGACACTATGCGCCGTGAGATCACCGGCCGCATATTGCAGCTCTTTGACGTACTTCTCGCCGTCGGTCCCAAGCCGTAAAGCCGGATTTAGTGGCCCTTGAGGCGTGAGACTTCGCTGAGGACTGTGACGATTTGTTCCGGCAGCGGCTCAAGGGAAGACGCCAGAATTTCCTTGAGCTGCTCCTGGGTCCGGGGTCCCACGATGGCACCTGAGACACCCTGATGTTCAAGGAGCCAGCTCAGGGCCACATCCAGCGGGGTGCGCCCGAGCCCCTTCGCCGCTGTGAGAAGTGCTTCGGTAATGCGGGCGGGGCGCCCTTCCAGGTATTTCTCAACATAGCTGCACATGGTGGAGCTTGCCCCGCGTGAATCCTCGGGAATCTGGCCGCGGTACTTCCCTGTCAGGGCGCCCCGGCCCAGTGGCGCCCAACAGAGAATGCCTGCGCCGACGTGTTCGGCTGCCGGGATGACTTCCTGCTCGGCCATGCGGGCCAGCAGGGAATACTCGACCTGGTTGGCCACGATCGGGGCCTCGGACAGGGTCGCCGCCCGGGCCAGCTGCCACCCGTTGTAGTTCGATACGCCGGCATAACGGACACGCCCACTGCTGACGGCGTACTCAAGTGCCCCGAGGGTTTCCTCCAGGGGAACGTTTTCATCCCAGATGTGGGCCAGCCACAGATCCAGGTGGTCAGTGCCAAGGCGGGCGAGGGAAGCGTCGAGGCCTGCCAGCATGGCCCTGCGCGAGGTGTCGACCATGCGCTTGCCGTGCCTGTGGCTCACGCCCGCCTTTGAAACCAGGACCACGTCACTGCGGGGGACAACATCACCGAGCAGTTCGCCAAGAATTGCCTCGCTGCGCCCCTCGACGTAGCTGACGGCGGTGTCAAGCGTTGTTCCGCCGGCATCCACGAAGTCCCGCAGCTGTGCCCGGGCAGTCTCTGCGTCCGTCTCATTGCCCCAGGTCATTGTGCCCAGGGCCAGCGCCGACACGCGCAACCCGCTCGTCCCCATGAATCTTTGTTCCATACGTGCAAGCTTACGGGGAACATTGGGCGCACATGGCGCGTTTGCATCCCCCCTTGACCAGCATGGGCGTGCCCATGCTTTAGGCTAAAACGCGTGAACTGGTTTGAAGCAGCCTTCCTAGGCCTAATCCAGGGCCTGACGGAATTCCTCCCGATTTCCTCAAGCGCCCATCTTTTTGTCGTCGGCAAATTTCTGCCTTCAGGTGCCGACCCCGGCGCAGCCTTCACGGCTGTCAGCCAGCTCGGCACCGAAACGGCAGTGCTTGTCTTTTTCTGGCGAGACATCGTGCGCATCGTCAAGGCCTGGTGGGGCTCCCTGCGCGGTCGCGTCCCACGCACCGACCCCGATGTCCGCATGGGCTGGCTGGTGATCATCGGTAGCGTGCCGATCGTCCTGCTTGGCGTGTTGTTCCAGAGCCACATCGAATCCACCCTGCGCAATCTGTGGATTGTGGCAACAACCCTGATCGTCTTTGGCCTGATCCTGGCCGTGGCGGACCACGTGGCCCGCCAGGACCGTGAAATCAAGGACCTGAGCTACAAGCACGGCATCATTTACGGCCTCGCGCAGGCGCTGGCCCTCATTCCGGGCGTATCCAGGTCCGGCGGCACCATCACCGCGGGCCTCCTGATGGGTTACAGCCGTGAAGCGGCGGCCCGGTACTCGTTCCTGCTGGCAATCCCTGCCGTGTTCGGCAGCGGCTTCTACGAGCTCTTCAAGATCTTCGCCAAGCACGAAGGGGCCGAAAGCCAGTTCGGCATCGGGCAAACCGCCCTCGCCACCGTCGTCGCCTTCGTTGTGGGCTACTTCATCATTGGCTGGTTCCTGAAGTTCATCTCCACCAAGAGTTTCCGCCCCTTCGTCTGGTACCGCATAATACTGGGCCTGTTCCTTTACCTACTGCTGGGCACGGGCGTCATTACGCCGTAGGGATTTTGGCCTCCCAGGGAGGTTATAAGCTTGGCACTGTGAAAACTTGGAAGTCCCACGCCCTCCCTCAGCTGCCTGGCGTCATGCCGGCCATCCACTTGCATGAAACCACCGCCCAGCGCGTGGTTTCGTTGCCGGAAACCGAGCCCGCGAGCCTATACGTGTGCGGCATCACCCCGTACGACGCGACCCACATGGGCCATGCAGCCACCTACGTCGCCTTCGACCTGCTCAACAGGGCCTGGCGCGACCAGGGACGCACTGTCAGCTATGTGCAAAACGTCACAGACGTCGATGACCCCCTGCTGGAACGGGCCACGCGCGACGGCGTGGACTGGCGTGAGCTGGCAGTCTCCCAAACTGAGCTTTTCCATGCCGACATGGAAGCCCTGAACGTCCTGGCCCCCGACTACTACATTGGTGCCGTCGAGGCCATTGGCTGGATCGTTCCCGAGGTTGAAAAGCTTTTGGCGGCAGGCATTGCCTACACCGTCCCCGGCACTGAAGGGGAGCCCGACGGCGACGTCTACTTCTCCGTTACGGCCGCCTCAGCCGCTGCACGGGTCAAGGGACCCGACGCGCCGTGGTGGTTGGGCCAGATTTCGGGCCTCAGCGAGGCTGAAATGATGCCGTTCTTCGCAGAACGCGGCGGCGATCCCGGCCGCGCCGGCAAGCGCCACCCCTTGGATGCGCTGCTGTGGCGCGTTGCGCGCGACGGCGAACCCTCCTGGGACGGCGCCTCACTCGGGATCGGCCGCCCAGGCTGGCACATCGAATGCACAGTCATAGCCCAGCGGTTCCTGCCCAAGCCCTTTACCGTGCAGGGCGGCGGCAGCGACCTTGTCTTCCCGCACCACGAGATGGGTGCAGGCCACGCTTTCGCGCTTGAAAACACCCCCATGGCGCGCCACTACACCCACACGGGAATGGTTGGCCTTGACGGCGAAAAAATGAGCAAGTCCCTGGGCAACCTCGTGCTTGTTTCAAAACTTCGGGCAGAAGGAGTGGAGCCTGCTGCCATCCGCCTGGCCATCCTCGCCCACCACTACCGCACGGACTGGTTCTGGACCGAGGAACTGCTCGGCGACTCCGAATATCGTCTTGAGCGCTGGCGCAAGGCCGTGCACCACGCGCCGGCGGGATCGGGGAAACCCCTTCTTGCCGAACTCCGTTCAGCACTCTCGCAGGACCTTGACGCTCCCAGGGCGCTTGCCTCCGTCGACGCATGGGCCAATGCCACCAATGCGGCGGCAGCCGGTGCCGGGGTTGAAGCATCCGAACATGACGCAGACCTGATCTGCGATGCCATCGAGGCACTTCTGGGCATCGAGCTTTAGCCTGCGGGCCGGGGGCCTGGCCACAACCTAGCCCCCGGCCACGCGCAAGACAAACCTGGCCCGGCCAAAGCCGGCCCCGTCAGGGCTGTTCGTGCCCCCGGCGGCGCAGGTAACGCTCAAATTCCTTGGCGATTGATTCGCCCGTGGCCTCGGGCAGCTCGGCGGTGTCCTTCGCCTCCTCCAGCTGCTGCACATAGGCGGCAATCTCTGCATCGTCGGCGGCAAGAGCGTTGACGCCGCGTTCCCAGGCCTCGGCGTCGTCAACCATCTCGTCGGTCGACAGCGTCACGTTCAGGAAGTCCTCCAGACGGTTCAACAGTGCCAGCATGGCCTTGGGGGAGGGTGCCTGCGCCACATAGTGGGGCACTGCGGCCCACAGTGAAATCGTCGGGAGGCCGGCCAGCAGCGCCACCTCGTTCAGGACGCCAACAATGCCAACGGGCCCCTCATATTGGGAGGGTTCCAGGGAGAGGCGCTCGGCGAGCTCCTCGTCGTCGCACGTTGCCGTCACGGGGATGGGGCGCGAATGCGGGACGTCGGCAAGCAGGGACCCGACGAGCACTACATGGCTGACATTGAGTGCGGCGGCCTTGGCAAGGATCTCCGCCGTGTAGGCGCGCCAGCGGTAGGAGGGCTCGATGCCGTGGACAAGGACTATGTCAATGTTCGTGTTCGGGATGGTTGCCTTGGCGATCTTGGTCACCGGCCACTTGATCTTGTGGCCGCCGGTGGAGGTGAGCCTGACTTCGGGCCGGGTGAACTGGAAGTCGTAGTATTCGTCGGGCTCAATGGCGTCGACTTTTTTCGCATCCCAGAGCTTGTGCAGGTATTTGAGCATGTCACTGGCTGCCTCACCGGCGTCGTTCCATCCCTCAAACGCGGCCAGCATCACAGTCATGCGTTCCTCGCCGGGCGTCGGTTGCAGCAACCGTCCGGGTTCGCCCGATTCCCCGCTATTGAGTCTGCTCACGGCACCAGCCTACGGCGCCAAGGCGCGCATGGCACCATGCACCACGCGCACGCTGTGCATAAACAGTTGCACCGTCCACGCCACGTAGACTGGAAGCATGCTTTCACCCTCTGCCGACGCCGTGAACGGCGCGACTACGCCCCCAACCGAGCTCAAGGCCGTCCTGTGGGACATGGACGGAACCCTTGTCGACACCGAACCTTATTGGATCGCCGCCGAGATCGAGCTGGTGCTGGCCCACGGCGGGCATTGGGACGAAGAACTCGCCCATTCCCTCATCGGGGCGGCCCTGACAACCTCCGCTAGGGTGCTCCGGGAGGCCGGCGTGAAGCTGTCGGTGCGGGAGGTCATCGATCACCTCTCCCATGAGGTGATTGCGGGAATCCGCCGCGAAATTCCGTGGCGTCCGGGCGCCCGCGAGCTGCTCGATGAGCTCCACGGCCGCGGCGTGCGCTGCGCCCTTGTCACCATGAGCGAGCGGAACCTGGCCACTGAGGTGGTCAACGCCCTGGACAAGGACTACTTTGAATTTCTGGTCACCGGCGACGAGGTCGCGAACGGCAAGCCCCACCCGGAGCCATACCTGACGGCCGTGGACCGCCTCCGCGAGAGTGATCCCACCATCACTGTTGCCCACTGCGCCGCGCTGGAGGATTCAGTGCCCGGCGTCGCGTCCGCCGTCGCATCCGGTGTTGCCACGATTGCCATCCCGAACGCAGTGTCACTGCCCGAGGATCCCGGCTACACCTCCTGGCGCACCCTTGCCGGCAAGACGTACGACGACGTCGCAACAGTTGTCGCGACCCGGGCCGGCCTTGTGGGAGCTGCTTTGTGAACGGTCCAGCCGGGGCCACCAAGGAGCGCCGCGAAGGACTCGTGCTGGGCTCGCTCCGCGGCACGCCCATTATCTTGGCGAACTCCTGGTTCCTCATAGCCACAGTCACCGTCCTTGTCTTTGGCCCGCAATTGCAAGGCAACTTTGGCAGCTGGGCCTACCCTGTGGCGTTCGCCTACGCGCTCCTGCTGCTGTTCTCGGTGCTTGTCCACGAGCTGGCACATGCCATGACGGCGAAGACGTTTGGCTGGACAACCCACAAGATTGTGCTGAATCTGTGGGGCGGCCACACCGAATTTGATTTCAGCAAGGCAACCCCCGGCAAGGCCCTTGTCGTCGCCTTTGCCGGCCCCATCGCCAACTTCGTGCTGGCGGGACTTGGCTGGCTGGTCAAGCTGGCGTTGCCCGTGCCGGTTTCATCCGAGCAGCTCACCATGGGCGTCTCGATCGCCTTCCTGCTCACCAACATCTTCATCTGGGCGAACCTGCTCATCGGCCTGTTCAACGTGCTGCCCGGCCTTCCCCTTGACGGCGGACGCCTCGTTGAGTCGATCGTCTGGAAGTCAACCGGCAGCCAGGAAAAGGGCACCGTCGCCGCAGGATGGGCAGGACGGATCATTGTGGTCCTCATTGTTGGCGCGGCCCTCGGCGGGCCGTACCTGCTGAACACCCGGCCTGACCTGACAACTTCCTTTATCGTGATCCTGCTGGCCGGGTTCCTATGGATGGGGGCCTCGGCCTCGATCAAGGCCGCCAACATCCGGATGCGCCTGCCAAACATCGCTGCCGGCACCTTGGCCACTCCGGCCGTCAGCGCCTCCAGCCAATGCAGCGTGGCCCAGCTGTGGACCCTTCGCCGGGAATACCCCAGCGAGCCCATCGTGCTCTTTGGCGCCGATGGCCGGCCGGCCGCCGTCGTCGATGAGTACGCCTTGGCGCACGTTCCGCCGGAGGCCGCCGCCGCGACCCCCGCATCGGCAGTGGCCCGGGCACTTTCCAGGGGTGCCTATATTCCTGACGTGGCAGCCGGTGCCGAGCTGGTGCAATACCTCTCCCAGCTTCCGGACACGGAGTATGCGGTGATTAACCTTGACGGGAAAGTCACAGGGCTTCTCAGCCAGGCCAAGGTTGTTGCCGCCATCACCGGCAAACCACTTCAGTAACACCGGACGGGCCTTCCCTTCCACGGGGACACCCCGGCCAAACACCATATTTTTTGCGAGTACCGATATGACAGGACCATTTCATGAATCACCGTGCTTCCATCGAGGAACCCACTGCCGCAACAGCTACAGCAACCCCCGCAGTGACAACTGATGGGTCCCCGCACGGCGCAGCCGCACGCCGCGGGCCCTTCCGCGCCGGTGAGCGCGTGCAGCTGACCGACGAACGCGGCCGGATGAACACCATCACGTTGACGCCCGGGACGGCCTACCACACGCACAAGGGCTTCCTCAATCACGACCTTCTCATCGGCGCGCCCGAGGGATCCATGGTCGAGAGCAACGTTGGCCAGCAATACCAGGCCCTGCGCCCGCTGCTGTCGGACTTCGTCTTGTCGATGCCGCGCGGTGCCGCGGTGGTCTACCCCAAGGATGCCGGCCAGATCATCACCATGGGTGACATCTACCCCGGTGCACGCGTTGTGGAAGCCGGCGTCGGTTCAGGCGCCCTGTCCATCTCGCTGCTGCGTTCAGTGGGCGACAACGGCTACCTGCACTCCTTCGAACGCCGGCAGGAATTTGCCGACATTGCCCGCGGCAATGTTGAAACCATCTTCGGCGGCCCGCACCCCGCCTGGCAGATTTCCATAGGTGATTTCCAGGACGAGGTTGTTGCCAAGGAAGCCCCCGGCAGCATCGACCGTGTGGTCCTTGACATGCTCGCACCGTGGGAATGCCTGGACGCCGTGGCCACGGTCCTGGCCCCGGGCGGCGTGTGGATCAACTACGTCGCCACAGTCACCCAGCTCTCCCGCACGGCCGAGGCCATCCGCGCCGACGGCCGCTTCACCGAACCCGACGCCTGGGAATCCATGGTGCGCGGCTGGCATCTCGAGGGCCTGGCCGTCCGCCCGGACCACCGCATGGTGGCCCACACCGGCTTCTTGATGGTGACCCGCCGCCTGGCCGACGGCGTCACGGGCATGACGCCCAAGCGCCGCGCCTCAAAGACTGACTTTGCCCAGGAGGACCTTGACGCCTGGACCCCGGCATCGGTGGGGGAGCGATCGGTTTCGGATAAGAAGCTGCGCCGCGCCGCCCGCGACGCTTCCTCCACAGTGCAAACCAGGCGCAACATGAGCCAGGCAGAGGCGTCCGACGCCAAGGCCGCCGCTGACCTGGAAAATGGCATCGACGGGCAATAGCACTACTATCGGCAGTACCGGCCGGCCACGGCTGGGGAAGGATACGCTCATGAACGACTCAACGCACTCCACCCCTGACAGCGCCCTCCCGGAGGGCACCCCTGTGCCGGGTTCGCTCGGGGGCCCTTATTCGGCGGGCCCCGGGCAGCAGGCCGTCCTCGAGCGGCAGCTCAACGTGCTGCGCGAGAAGGCCCGCAACCTTGACAGGCAGCTGGCCTCGGCCACCCAAAACAACTCAAAGCTCGTGGCCATGCTTGAGACCGCCAAAGTCGAAATCATCAAGTTGCGCACTGCGTTGGAGAACGACGGCGAACCCCCCTACGGCTTCGGCACGATCCTTGCGCTGAACCCGGCACGGCATTCCTCCGCCGCCGGATCGGCTGTCGCGGTGGAGAGCGTTGACATTTACGCCTCGGGCCGCAAGATGCGCGTGGGGCTCAGCCCGCTGCTGCGCATGGGTGACCTGCAAGTGGGCCAGGAGGTGCTGCTCAACGAGGCCTTCACCATCATCGCCGGACTCGGCTTTGACCAGGTGGGCGAGCTTGTCACCGTGAAGGAACTTCTAGGCACAAGCCGGGCCCTTGTCATCGGCCGCGCCGATGAGGAACGCGTCGTACGCCTTGCCGGTGTGCTGCAGGGCGGCACCGTCAAGGTTGGCGACGCCCTCACAGTTGACGGGCGAACAGGCTACGCCCTTGAGAAGGTGCCGCGTTCGGAAGTGGAGAACCTGATCCTGGAGGAAGTCCCCGACATCTCCTACTCGGACATCGGCGGACTCGCGTCCCAGATCGAGCAGATCCGAGACGCCGTCGAACTTCCCTTCCTGCATCCTGACCTGTACCGCGAACACGGACTGAAGGCCCCCAAGGGGATCCTGCTGTACGGCCCGCCCGGCTGCGGCAAGACCCTGATCGCCAAGGCCGTGGCAAACTCGCTCGCCAAGCGGGCGCGGGAACGCTCCGGTGTGAGCGACCAAAAGAGCTACTTCTTGAACATCAAGGGCCCCGAGCTGCTAGATAAATATGTCGGCGAAACCGAGCGCCAGATCCGTCTGATCTTCAGCCGGGCCAGGGAAAAGGCGTCAGACGGCAGCGCAGTTGTGGTGTTCTTCGACGAGATGGACTCCCTGTTCCGCACCCGCGGGACAGGGGTGTCCTCCGACGTGGAAACAACCATCGTGCCGCAGCTGCTCGCCGAGATCGACGGCGTCGAACGGCTCGACAACGTCATCGTCATCGGCGCGTCAAACCGCGAGGACATGATCGATCCGGCCATCCTGCGACCGGGCCGCCTTGATGTGAAGGTCAAGATCCAGCGCCCCGACGCCGAAGCGGCCGCCGACATCTTCGCCAAGTACGTCACCACGACACTGCCCTTCCACGCCGATGACCTTCTGGCCAATGACGGCAGCCCGCGGCAGACAGTCGACGCCATGATCCAGCGCACTGTCGAGGCCATGTACGCCACCGACAAGTCCAACGAATACCTTGAGGTCACCTACGCCAACGGCGACACCGAAATGCTCTACTTCAAGGACTTCAACTCCGGCGCCGTCATCCAGAACGTGGTGGACAGGGCCAAGAAGTACGCCATCAAGGACCTGCTGACCATCGGTGAAAAGGGCATCCGGATCGAACACATGCTCCGCGCCGTCGTGGATGAATTCCGCGAGCACGAGGACATGCCCAACACCACCAACCCCGACGACTGGGCGCGGATTTCGGGCAAGAAGGGCGAACGGATCACGTACATCCGCACCATCGTGCAAAGCAAGGAGGGCCAGGTGCCGGGCAAGACGCTTGAAACCGTCCACAACACGGGGCAGTACCTGTGAGTGTCGTGCGGGTCATGGGCGCCGAAACCGAATATGGCATCCACGCACCGGGAACCGAGCAGTTCAATGCCACCTGGCTGTCCACTCAGGTGGTCAATGCGTACTCGCGTGAGACAAGCCACCGCGCCTCGGCCGGCGGGGAAACACGCTGGGACTACACCGACGAGGATCCACTGGCCGACGCCCGCGGCTGGTCAATGCCCAGGGCGGCCGCCCACCCCAGCCAGCTCACCGACGTCGAGCAGGAACTGACGGCCGCCCAAATTGCCCTTGAAGGCGGTGAAAGCGGTGACGCCACGGTTCCCCTCATGATGAACATGGTCCTTGGCAACGGTGCCCGGCTGTACGTTGACCACGCCCACCCCGAATACTCATCACCCGAGGTCACCAACCCGCTCGACGCCGTCCGCTGGGACGCCGCGGGGGACCTCGTGGCCCTGGCGGCCGTGCGCAGGATCGCGGCCACCCCCGGGCTGCCCGACATCAACCTGTACAAAAACAACACCGACAACAAGTCAGTGTCCTACGGCAGCCACGAAAACTACCTGATGCCGCGCAGCGTCCCCTTCAGGAATATCGTGTCCGGGCTGACCCCGTTCTTTGTCACCCGCGCCATCATGTGCGGCGCGGGCAGGGTTGGCATAGGGCAGGACGGTTCCGGGCTGGGATTCCAGATCAGCCAGCGCGCCGACTTCTTCGAAGCCGAGGTGGGGCTGGAAACCACCATCAGGCGCCCCATCATCAACACCCGCGACGAGCCCCACGCCGTCGCCGAGAAGTACCGCCGCCTCCACGTGATCGTTGGCGACGCGAACCTGAGCCAGGTCTCCAACTACCTCAAGTTCGGCACCACCGCGATGGTCCTTGACATGATCGAGCACGGAAGCGCGCCGGAGCTGGAATTTGCCGACCCCGTGGCCACCCTGCGCGACATCAGCCACGACTGGGAACTGCAGGGAAAGCACCGTCTGGCCGACGGCACGCAGGTCAGCGCGCTTGACGTGCAATGGCGGTACCTTGACGCGGCGAAGGCCCACGCGGCGGCCCGCGGCTCAAGCCACACCAACACCGGCGACGGCCACACTGCGGCCCTGTTGGCCAAGTGGGAGGAAGTCCTCACCGGTCTGGGACGCGACCCCATGTCCCTGGCCGGCCAGCTTGAATGGGTTGCGAAGCTGAACCTCCTGCAGCAGTACCGGGCCAGGGACTCCATGGCATGGGACGATCCCCGGATTGGCCTGATCGACCTGCAGTGGTCCGACATCCGCCCCGAAAAGGGCCTGTACTACAAGCTGCTCCAGCACGGGCGCATGCAGCGCGTTGTCAGCGACGAATCCATTGCCGCCGCCGTGCACAACCCGCCGGCCGACACACGCGCCTACTTCCGCGGCAGGTGCATCCAGGAATTCGGCGCCAACGTTGTCGGGGCCAGCTGGGACTCGGTCATCTTTGAGCTGCCCACGCTGCGCCGGCTCCAGAGGGTGTCCACCAAGGAGCCGCTGCGCGGAACCGCGGAGCTGACGGGCAGGCTGTTTGAGGAACACCACGACCTGCAAGGCTTCATGGCCGCACTGCTTGCCGGATCGGCCGAGGTCCCCTGACAGGCTGCCGGCCTGCTTGTTTTTTCGACTGTTTCATCGGGCGGACGTCATGGCTTTTTTGTACATATCCACACGGACATCCAGAGCCCTGGCTGTGGGTGCCGCGGCAGATTTTGCCCTGTCCGCGGGCAGCAGCCTGCCACACGTCAAGTACCCACACCGCAGGCACCTTCAAAGGTTCGCACCACTGCCCAGCTCGAGACCCTGCTCGTGTCGCTGGCGACATCGGGGCCCGCGGTGGGCGATGAATCAATGACAGCCCTGGCCACCCTTACAGATGAGATCCTGGCACGTTCCTAAACCGGAACGCCCACATCTGCGCACAAACCCGTGGCGTCCGTGGCAGGATGGGACCAGGTGCCGTGCAGGTGCCGGGGAACCACGCAAAGGACGCATCATGGCTTCGCAGGAACAGAAGAACACATCCTCCCGCATCGAGGAAGAGCATGGGGAGGAAGTGCCGCTGCCGGCCCCCACACCGGATTCGGCAGCAGCCCAGGCCGCCACTTCAGGCGTCGATGACCTGCTCGACGAGATTGACGGCGTGCTTGAGGTCAACGCCGAGGAGTTCGTCCGAGGCTTCGTCCAAAAGGGCGGACAGTAACCGGCCATGGACACACACAGGGGTGAATTTCCGGCGCTGGAAGCTGCGGGTTCCTCGTCGTCGTTCCTTGACCATGTGACCCGCAGCCATCCGGACCTGCTCCCCTTTGGCAAGGACCTGCCCGCCGGTGCCATGCCGGCCACCCCGCACGGCACCACGATCGTGGCCCTGACGTTCGACGGCGGCGTGCTCATGGCCGGGGACAGGCGGGCCACCATGGGCTCCATGATCGCCAACCGGCACATCGAAAAAGTCTTCCCCGCCGACAGGTTCTCGGTGCTTGGCATAGCCGGCACTGCGGGAATCGCCGTTGACATTGTGCGCCTGTTCCAGGTTGAACTCGAACACTACGAAAAGATCGAGGGCACCCTGCTGAGCCTCGAGGGCAAGGCAAACAGGCTCGGTGCCATGATCCGCGCCAACCTGTCGATGGCCCTGCAGGGGCTGTCGGTCATTCCCTTGTTTGCCGGCATCGAGGCGGGCCAGGATACCGGGCGGCTGTTTTCCTATGACGTCACCGGAGGGCGCTATGAGGAACTCGAACACCACAGCGTCGGCTCCGGATCCGTGTTTGCCCGCGGCGCCATGAAGAAGTTGTGGCGGCCGGGGATGAGCGCGAATGAGGCAGTTGCCGTTGCCGTCGAGGCCCTGATTGACGCATCGGATGACGATTCCGCCACCGGTGGTCCCGATCTCGTGCGCCAGCTGTGGCCTGTGATCTACCTCGTCACGCACGACGGCGCCTTCCGGGTCGGCCCCGACACGCTGGCTTCAGTGGTGGAAACCATCGTGGCGCGGCGAACCCTCGAGCGCAGGGAGGCCTAGCATGGCACAGCAATTTTACGTTTCCCCCGAACAGGTCATGAAGGACCGCGCCGACTTTGCCCGCAAGGGCATCGCCCGCGGCAAGTCGGTCGTGGTGCTCAGCTACCTCGACGGCATGGCCCTCGTGGCCGAAAACCCGTCGCCGACCCTGCACAAGATCGGTGAAATCTACGATCGGATCGCCTTCGCGGCCGTGGGCAAGTACAACGAATTTGAGAGCCTGCGCCAAGCCGGTGTGCGCTACGCCGATGTGCGCGGCTACTCCTATGACAGGGTTGATGTCACAGCCCGCGGCCTGGCCAGCGTCTACGCGCAAAGCCTTGGCACTGTCTTCACGGCGGAACAAAAGCCTTTTGAGGTTGAGCTGGCCGTTGCCGAGGTGGGGGAGCGGCAGGGAGAGGACCATATTTTCAGGCTGAACTTTGACGGCTCCATTTCCGATGAATCGGGATTCCTGGCCATGGGCGGCAAGGCCGAGGTTGTCCAGGCCGTATTGGCAAAGGTGTGGGCGCCGGGCGCCAGCCTTGGCCAGGCGCTGCACTGGGCGGTCGCCGCCCTCGAGGCACCACGCGGGGAAGCGGCGGCGGCCGGAAACCAGCCGGCCGTGCCTCTTGAAGCCGGTAATCTTGAGGTGGCGGTCCTTGACCGCCTCCACTCCCACAACGGCGGGCTGCACCGTGCCTTCCGCCGGCTGACCGCCGTCGACGTCGCCGCGCAACTGGCAGCGGTCTAGGCATAAGGCACCATGACAAAATGACAAGCAACTAAGGAGATAACCCAGGTGGACCGGCGGATTTTTGGCATTGAAACAGAGTTTGGCGTGACGTATTCGGCACCAGGCTCCCATCCGTTGTCCCCTGAAGAAGTCGCCAGGTACCTTTTCCGCAAGGTTGTCAGCTGGGGGCGCTCCTCCAACGTCTTCCTGCCCAATGGGTCCAGGCTCTATCTCGATGTCGGATCCCACCCCGAATACGCCACGGCCGAGTGCGACGGCATCGCCCAGCTCATCGCCCACGACAGGGCAGGGGAGTTGATCCTGCACGACCTTGTCCAGGAGGCACAGGAACGGCTGGAAATCGAGGGCTACAACGGAAAGATCTTCCTGTTCAAGAACAATGTGGATTCGGCCGGCAACTCCTATGGCAGCCATGAAAACTACCTGATCACCCGCAAGGGCGAATTCAACAGGCTCGCCGACATCCTCATTCCTTTCCTTGTTACCCGGCAGCTCATGTCCGGCGCCGGAAAAGTCCTCCCGGCGCAGCAGGGCGGAAAGTACGCCTTTTCGCAGCGGGCAGACCACATTTGGGAGGGCGTGTCATCGGCGACAACCCGGTCCCGTCCCATCATCAACACCCGCGACGAGCCCCACGCCGACGCCGAACTCTACCGGCGCCTGCACGTCATCGTGGGGGATTCGAACATGTCCGAAACCACCACAATGCTCAAGGTTGGCAGCGTCGATTTGATCTTGCGCATGGTTGAGGCAGGCACCATCATGAGCGACATGCGCCTTGAAAACCCCATCCGCAGCATCCGGGAGATCTCTCACGACATCACGGGCAAACACCCCTTGAAGATGGCTGATGGGCGCACCATGACGGCCATTGAAATCCAGCGCCAATACCTGGAAAAGGTGACTGCCTTTGTCAACGTCAACGGCGCCCACCACGATTTGGTGCCGCGCATCCTTGACCTGTGGGAGCGGACCCTGGATGCCGTCGAATCCGAAAACTACTCCGGTATCGACACCGAAATTGACTGGGCCATCAAGGCCAAGCTCATCGGAGCCTACGCCAATCGGCACGGCCTTGAATGGGTGTCCCCCGAAGTGGCCCAGCTTGACCTGCGCTACCACGACATTTCACCCGAGCGCGGGCTGTTCAACATGCTCGAACACCGCGGATCGGCGGCGAAGGTCGTCAGCGACGCGGACATCAAGGAAGCCGTCGACGCCGCACCGGCCACGACCCGCGCCTATCTGCGCGGCAAATTTGTCAGCGCTGCCAGGGACTCGGGCCGGGACTACACGGTTGATTGGGTGCACCTGAAACTCAACGACCGGACCCACCAGACAATCCTGTGCAAGGACCCGTTCCTCAACGAGGACCCGCGCGTCGAGGAGCTCATTGCCTCCCTGCGGTCCACATTTTGACCCGCCCGGCCAATCAACAGCCTTTCTCCAGTTTCACCCGTTAAGCTAAAGGCGGCCCATGGCTTTCGAATGTCCGCCCGGCCACCACTGATTCACCTGCACAGCCTGCCGCGGCGGGCCATGCGCCCATGCCCCATAGACCCGCAATCGAAAGTGTTTCTGTGCGCCGACTACTTGCACTGCTTCTCCCACTGCTGCTCCTCGTGACAGCCTGTTCCCCCGGAACATCCGAACCGGCAGCATCCGAGGCTTCCCCCAGCGCCACGGTATCAATTCCGCCGTCGAACTCTGAGGCGCTGGCATCGGTCAAGGTGGAGGACCAGGGCAAGGGCAAGGCCCCGAAGGTGACCTTCGACAAGCCGTTGGCCATCAAGGCCGAGTCGATGCGCGTTGTCACGCAGGGCGACGGCGCCCAGATCAAGGACGGCCAGATCGTCTCCTTCCAGCAGGTCATGTTCAACGCGACGGACGCCGCCGTCCTGGGTGAAACCTTCACCAAGGAACAGAACAACAACGTCACCCTTGATGCGAACTTCAAGAGCCAGTTCCCCATGGTCTACACCACGTTCGCCAGCGCCAAGGTTGGCTCCTACATCGCCTACGGCCTCCCCGGCCAGGCAGCCGTTGCCGGCAGCACCGCAGCCCCCACACAGGCAGCAACGCCCGCCCAGCTGAGCGTCTTCTTCGTGACGGCAGCCAAGGACGCCCCGCCTGCCGCCAAGGTCATGAGCAGCGATGACGTGAAGGCCCTAGTCAAGGAAGGCAAGCTTCCCGTTGCCAAGTTTGATGCCAAGGGCATCCCCAGCATCACCATCCCCAAGAATGACGCACCGGCAGATTTGGCCGTCGAGGTCCTGACCGAAGGCACCGGCGCGGTCCTGACGGCGGCCGACACCATCTCGGCTCTCTACACCGGCTGGACCTGGAACGGGAAGCAGTTCGATTCCGCCTATGACCGCGGCACGCCCAGCGAATTCCCGCTCAAGGGCGTCATCCAGGGCTGGACCTTGGGCTTGGCCGGCCAGAAAGTCGGATCCACGGTGCTACTGACCATTCCCTCCTCACTTGCTTACGGCCCAGACGCGGCAGCCCAGGGCAAGCCGGACGGACCGCTGGTATTTGTTGTTAAGATTGAATCGAAGAAGTAAAGAAACCCTGTAAGGAGCACCATGTCTTTCGCAAACAGCAACTTTGACCGCAAGAAGCCGGAAATCGATTTTCCGGAGCACGCAGTACCCACCGAGCTCGTGATTGAAGACCTCATCGAGGGTGACGGCGCAGAGGTCGTCCGTGGCAGCACGGTGTCCACCCACTACGTTGGCGTCGCCTTCTCCACCGGTGAAGAATTCGACTCCTCCTGGGGACGCGGCGCACCGCTGGACTTCAAGGCCGGCATCGGCCAGGTGATCCAGGGCTGGGACCAGGGCCTGCTGGGCATGAAGGTCGGCGGCCGCCGCCGCTTGGAAATCCCCTCGGAGCTGGCTTACGGTTCACGTGGCGCAGCAGGTGCCATCGGACCCAACGAAGCGCTGATCTTCGTCGTCGACCTGGTCGGCGTGCGCTAAGCACCCCCCCCGCTCCAACTGGCCCGCAGTAAGCGGCGAAAAACCCACGTATTTCGTGAATTTTCGCCGTTTGCTGCGGGCCAGTTGCTTTAAGGGCAGGGATGGCGGGTCCGTAACACCATGCCGCGGCTAGTACTGTGGGCCATGTGTCCACAAAAATTGATGCCACTGAACGCCTCCTGAACCTGGTGATTGCCCTTCTGGGCACCAAGGCCGGCCGTAGCAAGAGCTACCTCCGGGAGCGGATCAACGGCTACACCGGCGAGGCTGCCACGGCCGCCGAGGAAGTCAAGGTGCAGGCCGCCTTTGAACGCATGTTTGAGCGCGACAAGAAGGTCCTGCTCAAGTTGGGCATCCCCATTTCACAGTCCGAACTCCAGGGGGACGACGCCCAGGAGCAGGTGCTGTACCGCATCAACCCCGACGACTACAGGGTGCCCGCGGTCCGGCTCGATGAGGACGCCATGACGCTTCTGGCCATCGCGGCCAACCTGTGGTCAGAGGCCGCGCTGGGCGATGCGGCCCAGTCCGCCCTGCGCAAGATCGCCACGCGTGCAGGCACCGGGTGGTACGAGGACGACACCACCGCCAGGTCGCGCATCCGCACCGCCGAGCCGTCCATTGATGCGCTGTGGTCAGCCCTGCGCGGCAACCACCCCGTCACCTTCAGCTACAGGCGCTCGGGGGCGCAGGAGAGCACAACCCGAACGGTGCAGCCGTGGGGGCTGGGCAGCAAGTACGGCCAGTGGTACCTGCGATCCTTTGACCTGGACAAGTCGGCGGAACGCAATTTCCGCCTCTCCCGCATCACCTCCGACGTCGAGGTCCACACCACCGAAACCTTCGAGCGTCCCGCCGGGTTCAACATCGCCGATGTGCTTGCAGGCCTAGGCAAGGGCCGGGGGTTCACAGCACACATCGGCGTGCCGGCGGGCTCCGGCCATGCCCTGCGCGGCCGCAGCGGTGCCACAGTGGTCACTGGCACGCAGTGGGACAGGTCCGGCTGGGACGTCCTTCGCATCACCTACCGTGAGCCGGAGTTGATGGCCGAGGACGTTGCCTCCCTGGGTTCCCAGGCGTTCGTCCTGGATCCTGCCGAACTCAGGGACGCCGTTGCCTCCCAGTTGCATCTGGCAGCAGCAGCCGCCTCGGCGGCACAGTCAGAGGCACACGCGGACCTTGCCTGGAAGAGGAAACTCGCGCCACAGCCCGCGAAGAAGAAGGACTCCCGCGACAGGCTTGTCCGCCTCCTGTCCATGGTCCCGTATCTGGTGGCCAACCCCGGCGTCGACGAGGCCGAGGTCATGGCCGAATTCGGCATCAGCGCCGCCCAATGGGACAAGGACAGGGATACTCTCAATGTCACAGGCCTGCCGGGCTATTACCACGGCGACCTCATGGACGTCACCACCGAGGCCGGCCAGGTGTTCATCAGGGACGCCGAAACACTGGCCAGCCCCCTGCGCCTGACCCAGGAAGAGGCCTGCTCCGTCCTCGTCGGCCTGAAGGCCCTTGCGACACTTCCCAGCACCCACCTGAGCGGTTCGCTCAGCCAGGCCATCGAGTCAGTGGCAGCGGTGGCGGGGGAGGACGCCTGGCTGGCCGACGCCGTCGGGCTCCACCTGATCTCCGGGCAGGAGATGGACACCATTGCGGCGCTGCAGGAAGCCATCTCGCACGGCCGCGCCTGCGCCATCACTTATTTGGTGCGCACCCGTGATGAATTGAGCGAACGCACCGTCGAGCCGCTGCGGCTGTTTTCCGAGGATTCGGTCTGGTACCTGAGAGCCTGGTGTCGCAAGGCCGCAGGACTGCGCAGCTTCCGCGTGGACCACATCAAGTCACTGGCCGACGCCGGGCCACGGGAGAACGGGGGCGCAGGGTCCGCCACGTGGCGGCCAGGCACCGGCATCTATCACCCCGGAAGCGACGACGTCGCTATCCAGCTGGTCGCCGATGCCGAAACTGCCCGCAGCCTCGGCCCCGCCTACAACGCGCAGCCCTTTGACCTCGGTGCTGACAAGGTGGGGCTTCGGTTGCTCGTCGGTGACACCTCGACGCTGCCCCCGCTCATGGCCAGGCTTGGCGGCCACGCCTGGGTGGCCGGACCGGCCACGGTGCGCGATGGGACCGCTGCCTGGCTGGCCCGGGCGGTGGACAGCTATGACGCTATGGGCGAAACCTTCGGGGATGTTCCCAGCCTAGGCCGATAGAATCAGCAAATGCCTTGGTGGTCTTGGATTCTCATATGGACAGCGCTTCTAACCCTGTCCTTACTTTTCATGGTCTTTTTGGGCTGGAAACTGTGGCGCGGGGTGAGTGCAACGGCGCGCACTTTCAGTGAGGTCTCGGCCGAACGCCGAACCTATTGGGAGACAAGCCTTGAAAACGCCAAAGTGGAGCACGTCACAGAACCGCGCACGACGGTTCCGGGCAGCGCGGTTTTTGCAACACCTGAAAAAATGAAGGATGATTACCTAGCTGCCAAAGAGGAACGGCGTTTCGCCCGCCTTCAGCG
The DNA here is from genome assembly GCF_046736435.1 of Arthrobacter sp. LAPM80. Classification (NCBI taxonomy): domain Bacteria; kingdom Bacillati; phylum Actinomycetota; class Actinomycetes; order Micrococcales; family Micrococcaceae; genus Arthrobacter; species Arthrobacter sp. LAPM80. Next base: position 50,385 of record NZ_JBCHVD010000007.1, on the reverse strand, counting down.
GCGCGTCGCCCGCAGGAAAGAACGCGGACAGCTCCAATCCTTGCGCGACATCGAAGCATTACAAGACGTAGGATGAACCAAAAGGAAAGGCGTTACCGTGGGAAGACTTTTTGAGAGCCCCTGGGCTATCACCATTATCATCATTGTTGTTCTCTTGCTCTTCGCAGCACCGAAGCTGCCCGGCATGGCGCGAAGCCTTGGCCAGTCCATGCGGATTATCAAGTCCGAGGTCAAGGAAATGAAGAACGACGGCAAGGCAGAAACCCCTTCGCCGACACCGACGGCCACCCCTGCGCCGACGGCCTCCGAGGTTCCCTTTGAGGGCAAGATCGTGAACAACCCGGCACATGGCAATGCTTCGGGCGAGGGTACCGGAACCGGTACCGGCGCTCAGTCATAGAAACGCTTGCAGAGCCGGTGGGCGCACCAAAGGGCCGCAAGGCCAATCCTGAAGGGCGGATGCCGCTCAAGGCGCACCTGATTGAGGCGCGCAACAGGCTATTCAAGAGTGCCCTGGCCATGCTTCCCGGCATTGTCATTGGCTGGATCCTGTACGACCCGCTCATGTATGCGCTGACCGAGCCGCTGCGCGAGATCAGCCTGACAAGGAACATCAACGCCTCCTTGAACTTTGAGGGCGTGACAACGTCCTTTGACCTGAAGATCCAGATCTCGTTGATCCTTGGCCTGATCATCGCCTCACCGGTGTGGATCTACCAGCTGTGGGCGTTCATCACGCCCGGGCTGACCAAGCGGGAACGCCGTTACACGCTGTCGTACATGTTTGCCTCGGTGCCGTTGTTCCTTGCGGGCATCTTTGCCGGCTGGATCATCTGGCCGAACATCGTCAGGGCGCTGACGTCGTTTACGCCCACTGGTGGCAGCAACATCATGAAGGCCGTCGAGTACCTGCAGTTCGCGCTGCAGCTGATGCTCTTCATGGGTGTGGCGTTCCTGGTTCCCGTGCTGCTCTTCGCGCTGAATGCCGTCGGCCTGATCCGTGGAAAGACGTACCTGAAGGCCTGGCGCTTCACAATTCTCGGCGTCACCATTGTTTCGGCGATGGCCGCACCGGGCTCGGATGTCATGAGCATGTTCTTCCTGGCCACGCCCTTGCTTGTGCTGTACTTCGGTGCCATTGGCCTGTGCCTGCTCAACGACAAACGCCGTGACCGGCGGGATGCCAAGAAGGCCAGGGAGTCCGAGGCCACCGCCGACGTCCCAACACCTTCGACAGACCTCGAGATCCTTTAGGCCGACCTGGGCAGGCTCCACGCTGACGTAGGCTTGAAGCATGCCAACCTCTGAAACACCGAGCCCTTCCGAACGTTACCTGGCCGCCAAAAACCGGGCCCGGGACCTGGGAACGGGCTTGGCCGATTTCAAGTCCGGCCTGTCCTTTGAGCTGGATGATTTTCAAGACACCGCGTGCCGGGCCGTCCAGGCCGGCAGCGGTGTTTTGGTTGCCGCCCCTACGGGCGCCGGCAAGACCATCGTGGGTGAGTTCGCCGTTTACATGGCCCTCCAACGCGGGGCAAAGGCGTTCTACACCACCCCCATCAAGGCCCTGAGCAACCAAAAGTTCCAGGAACTCGCCGCCAAGTACGGCCAGGAAAACGTGGGCCTCCTGACGGGCGACACCAGCATCAACTCCGAAGCCCCCGTGGTTGTCATGACCACCGAAGTGCTCCGCAACATGCTCTACGCCGACTCCCACACCCTCGCGGGACTCGCCTACGTGGTGATGGATGAGGTCCACTACCTGGCCGACCGCTTCCGCGGCGCCGTCTGGGAGGAAGTGATCATCCACCTTCCCAGTGAGGTCGCCGTCGTATCGCTCAGCGCCACGGTCTCAAACGCGGAGGAATTCGGCGCCTGGCTGGGCACCGTCAGGGGCGACACCGCCGTCGTCGTCTCCGAACACCGCCCGGTTCCCCTGTGGCAGCACGTCATGGTGCGCAAGGACCTCGTTGACCTGTTCGCCGATTACGTCCCCTTCGATGAGACCGCACAGGATCCCGACGGCGCGGCATCCACCGGCGCCGGTACAGACAAGGCCGGTTCGGCCGCCCGAACCCCCAAGATCAACCCCGAACTACTCAAGCTTGCACGCACGGAGTCCGTCAGCACGGGCCGCGGCACTGTGCATGGACGCCGCGGCGGCGGCGGTTCCCGAGGGCGAGGCTATCAAAACAGCAGCCTGTACGAGGAAAAGGATGCCCAGCACGGAGGTCAAAAATTCGGCCAAGGCGGCAACCAGGTTAGCCAGGGTTGGGCCAAGGCGGCGTCCCGCCCCCAGGTGATCCGGGCCCTTGAGAGTCAGAATCTCCTGCCCGCCATCACCTTCATCTTTTCCCGGGCGGCCTGCGACGCAGCCGTGCAGCAGTGCGCAGCGGCCGGGCTGTGGCTGACAACGCCTGAGCAACAGGACGAAATTGCCCGCCGCGTCGACGACGCCTGTGCCGAGCTGCCCGACTCCGACAGGGACGTTCTGGGCTTTTGGGGCTGGCACGACGGCCTGCTGCGCGGACTCGCCGCCCACCACGCCGGCATGCTGCCCAGCTTCAAGGAAGTGGTCGAGGACTTGTTCGCCGACGGCCTGGTCCGCGCCGTCTTTGCCACCGAAACACTGGCATTGGGCATCAACATGCCCGCCCGCACTGTGGTCCTTGAGAAGCTTGAAAAGTACAACGGGGAAGCACACGTTGGCATCACCGCAGGGGAATACACCCAGCTGACGGGCCGGGCCGGGCGGCGCGGGATCGACGTCGAGGGCCACGCCGTGGTGCTGTGGCAACCGGGCACCGATCCCGCGGCAGTTGGCGGCCTGGCCTCCAAGCGCACCTATCCTTTGAACTCAAGCTTCCGCCCCACCTATAACATGAGCATCAACCTGGTGGCCCAGTTCGGCCGGGAACGCACGCGCGACATCCTCGAATCCTCCTTCGCCCAGTTCCAGGCCGACCGTTCGGTGGTCGATTTGGCCCGGCAGGTCAGGTCAAGGGAGGAATCGCTGACCGGCTACGAAAAGGCCATGACCTGCCACTTGGGCGACTTCAACGAGTATGCCAAGCTGCGCCGGGAACTCTCCGACCACGAGTCGGGCGCCTCCAAATCCAAGGCTAAGCAGCGCCGCGACGCGATCGCCGGCTCGGTGGCCAGTCTGCGGACCGGGGATGTGATCATGGTGCCCGGCGGGCGCAACGCGGGGTACGCCGTCGTGCTTGACGCCGACCCTGACGCCAGGGTTCCCCGCCCCGGCGTGCTCGGCATGGACAAGGAATACCGCAGGCTTGGCCTGCACGACCTCCCCGGGCCGGTGGAAGCCCTGGCCCAGGTGCGTGTGCCGAAGGGATTCAACCCGAAGGTGCCCAAGGACAAGCGGAACCTGCTGGCGGCGGTTCAGGCCCGGCTGGCCGACACGACCGGGCTGCGGCCCACCCGGGACGCCGCCTTCCACTACAAGGATTCAGCTGCGGAGGAGAACGAGGCCATTGCCGCGTTGCGCCGTACGCTGCGCACCCACCCCTGCCACGGCTGCAGCGACAGGGAGGAACACGCCCGCTGGTCCGAACGCTGGTGGGCGCTGCGCCGCGAAACCGATGGGATCGTCCGCGCCATTCAGGCGCGCACCAATACCATCGCACGCACCTTCGACCGCGTCATCGATCTCCTGGCGGGCTATGGCTTCGTCACCGCGGACGACGCCGGGAACCTGCGTCCAAGCGCCGACGGCCAGCGCCTGCGCCGTGTGTATGGCGAAAAGGATCTGCTGATTGCCCTCGCCCTGCGCCAAGGCGCCTTCGGGGACCTTGACGCGCCGGAGCTTGCGGCGTTCGTGACAACCCTGGTGTACCAGGCCAAGCGCGACGCCGAAGGCTCACGTCCACGGATGCCAAGCGTCAGCCTGGAGCAGGCAGTGGAGGACGTCATCGTACAGTGGTCGCGCCTGCAGGACGCCGAGGAGTCGCATAAGCTGCCGTTGACAAGTGAGCCCGAGCTCGGCCTTGTCTGGCCCATGTACAAGTGGGCCAGGGGCCGGAGCCTGCAGGATTCGCTCAAGGGCACGGAGCTTGCCGCCGGTGACTTCGTGCGCTGGACGAAGCAGGTCATCGACCTGCTGGGCCAGCTGTCCCAGGTGCCCTCGATTCCTGCCGACTTTGCCTCCGTGTGCCGGCAGTCCATCGTGCTGTTGCGCCGCGGTGTGGTGTCATACACCACAGTGGTTGACTGAGGATTTTTTCCCGGTCCTGCGGTGTTGCGCCCAGCGGGACTCTAGTATTTTTGTGAAGATTTTGTTGAGAGGACAGCTTTTCCCATGTCATTGACCTTGTACCGCAACGGCTCCGTCTACAGTGCCGCCGACCCTTTTGCCACAGCCATGCTGGTCGACGGCGATGTGGTGGCCTGGGTGGGCTCCGAACACGCAGCCACGTCGCTGCTTGACTCGCGGATGCGTGAAATCGACCTCCGCGGAGCACTCGTGGCTCCCGGGTTTGTTGATTCGCATGTCCACGTGACCGAGACAGGGCTGGCCCTGGATTCGGTGGACCTTGCCGGTGCACGCTCCGCCACGGAACTCCTTGACCTGGTTGCCGCGGCCGCAGCATCCACCTCGGGCCTGTTGCTGGGCCATGGCTGGGACAACTCGCTGTGGGCCGACACCCGGCTGCCTGACGCCGAGGCCCTTGACCGGGCCGCCGGCGGCCGCGACGTCTACCTTGCGCGCGTTGACGTGCATTCCGGGCTTGTTTCAGGGTCCCTCGCAGCACGCCTGGGGCTTGCCGGGCTGCCTGGCTGGGATGGAGCAGGCATTGTCAGCGGTGTAGCCCACCAAACGGCCCGCTCCGCAGCCCGGTCACTCGACCCCGAACAGCGCACGGCCGCCCAGCGGCGCGCGCTGCGCCACGCCGCCTCCAACGGCTACGTGGCGCTGGCGGAGATGAGTGCCCCGCACGTGGGCTCCGCCGAGGACCTCGCCGGGTTGATGGCCCTTGCGGCCGTTGACGCCGCTGACGCGATGCCGCAGATCCTGCCCTATTGGGGCCAGCTTGTGTCAAGCACCGAGGAAGCCAGTGAAGTTCTTGCCGGCCTGTCCTCACTGGGCGTTGACATCCTGGGGCTCGCCGGCGACATCAACATCGACGGCTCGCTCGGCTCCGGCTCGGCGTTCCTGCGCAAGCCCTACGCAGACGGTTCATTCGGTACGGCGCAGCTGAGCGTCGAGGAGGTTGCCAACCACCTGGCCGCGACCTCCGAGCTGGGCCTGACAGGTGGTTTCCACGTGATTGGTGACGGCGCCATGGAGATTGCCGTGGCTGGCCTGGAGCAGGCCACGAAGATGGTGGGTATTGACAAGATCAGGGCCGCCGGGCACCGCTTCGAACATGCCGAGATGGTAGACGAGGCCGCCATGGCAGCCCTGGCCCACCACGCCGTCGGCGTTTCGGTGCAGCCCGTCTTCGATGCGCTGTGGGGTGGGCGTGAGGGAATGTATGCACAGCGCCTGGGCGCGGAACGTGCGCTTGAACTCAATCCGCTGGCACGGTTCTACGAGGCCGGAGTTCCGCTGTTCTTCGGTTCCGACGCCCCTGTCACCCCGCTGGACCCCTGGGCCAGTGTGCGTGCGGCACTGAACCACCACGAACCCAGCTCGAGGATTTCGGCGCGCGCGGCCTTCATCGGGCACACCCGTGCAGGGTGGCGTGCGGCCAAGTCCGAGAACCCGTTCCAGGGGCAGTTGGGTGCAGGCGCACCTGCCAGCTTCGCCATTTGGGATGTTGAGCAGCTCATGGTGCAGGTGGCCGACGAGAGGGTGCAGTCCTGGTCGACTGATCCCCGCGCCCGCACTCCACTGCTTCCGGCCCTTGACAATGACAATGATCCGCGGTGCCTGCAGACTGTCCATCTGGGCCGCGAACTGTACTCCAGCGACGACTTCTCCTAGGCCGGGCGCGGGCCCTGACACCGCCGGATACCATGCGAAAAGCCGCTTCCGCCGCGAACTGAGAACACTTGCCAATAGTGCCGCTGACCTGCGCCGATACGCATCGATGCAGGTCAGCACCGTGTTGACAGCCGGGCTGGTGGCAATTAGTTTTAGGGGAGCGGAGAACCTCCGGAAGGAGGGCCCCGGTCGGTGCGGGTGAGAGCCCTGCCGATGCTAGGGAGATGGGTTCGCGCACCAGTAGAAAACAATCTGGCCTTGTGCTTTTGCATGAGACTTTTTTGGTCCGAAGGTGCGTGGACTTATCTTTTTACGTGCCCGCTCCCATATACTTGTATTTTGGCTTTGCCTGCCTGGCCGCTGTGAGTGTCACGCCACTATTTTGGCGCCGGCGGACGCGGTGTGAAGCCACCACCTTTACTTTCACCACGGAAAGGCACCAATTGTTGCGTGTCCTGACGATTATTCCCACATACAACGAGATTGAGTCGCTGCCCAAGACGCTGGCCCGGCTGCGTGCTGCCGTACCCCACTCCGACGTGCTCATCGCGGATGACAACAGCCCGGATGGCACGGGCCAGCTGGCCGACGAATTTGCCGCCAGTGACCCCCAGGTCCATGTCCTGCACCGCGCGGGGAAGGAAGGCCTGGGCGCTGCCTACCTGGCCGGTTTTACCTGGGGCCTTGACGCTGGCTACGACGTCCTTGTTGAAATGGATGCCGACGGCTCACACCAGCCCGAGCAGCTGCCGCTGCTGCTGGACGCCATCGACCAGGGCGCGGACCTGGTGCTCGGCTCACGCTGGGTTCCCGGCGGCAAGGTGGTCAACTGGCCCCTGCACCGAAAGCTCATCTCCACGTGCGGAAGCCTCTACTCCCGGGTGCTGCTGGGCGTCTCCATCCGCGACGTCACAGGGGGCTACCGTGCGTTCCGCCGCAGCACCCTGGAGGCGCTTGACTTCAACTCCGTCGAATCCGTGGGCTACGGATTCCAGGTCGACATGCTGTGGCGGGTGTGCCAAAAGGGCATGAACGTTGTTGAGGTTCCCATCACGTTCGTCGAGCGGGAGTTTGGTGCCTCCAAGATGAGCGGCAACATCGTCCAGGAAGCCATGCTTAACGTCACCAAGTGGGGCCTGAGTGCTCGCTGGAACAAGCTGACCGGCCGCAACAAATAATCCTGCTGTCCGAAGGCCCCGTTCACCGTCATTTACGACGGCGGACGGGGCCTTTCGCCTCCCCGAGCCCCACGCCGTGACTGCCATTTCTAAGGAATCAGGCACCCGGCTACGCTGGGGCCCGGACGTCATCGCGACGGGTTGCATCAAGGCAAAAAAGTGGACGCCCACCAGGGCGTCCACTTTTTTGATTCGGGCAGCGCCCGGGCCTTCACACGGCTAGACCTTTTCGCCGCGCTTTTCGCGCAGGATGGACAGGCGGTCTGCGAGGATGGTCTCCAGCTCGGGAAGCGTGCGGCGCTCAAGGAGCATGTCCCAGTGGGTGCGCACGGGCTTGTCGTTGGAGGTGTCGGGGGCCTCGCCGTTGACAAGCAGGGCCTCCTTGCCGGTCTTGGAGACCCAGGTAGCAGGAATCTCTGCCTCGGAGGAGAACATGACAAACACCTGCTCGCCGTCGGCGCAGCGGTATTCCACGCGCTGGCGGGGAGCCGGCTCCACACCGGATTCGGTTTCCATGCTCTGTGCGCCCAAGCGCATGCCACGCAGGCTGCGATCGCTCATGACTTCTCCCTCAAGTTGTTCCCTGCCCCACATCATTAATGGGGCAAATCTGTAGTGACCCTGATTTCAGCGTCTGGCGCTGAATTCCGGGCCTGTTACGACATTGGTATCAACGCATCACTGAGTGCAATTGTTCCTGCACGGCCGGGATGCGTAGAAGCAGCCGGGCAAAACGCCACGCGGCCAAGCACCCATTATACGTGCTTGGCCGCGTCCAACATGGCGTTGACGGTTGTTCTGTGACCCGGGTTACGGAACCGTGTCTGCGGAGGGTTCAGAAGCTTCCTCGGTATCAGCTGAGGTGGTCCCCAACACGTTGCCGATGCCCTTCAGCGCCTCGCCCACTTCACTGGGGATGATCCACAGCTTGTTGGAGGTTCCTTGTGCAATCTTCGGCAGTGTCTGCAGATACTGGTACGCCAGCAGCTTCTGGGTGGGGTTGCCCTTGTGGATGGCACTGAAGACCTTCTGGATGGCCTGTGACTCACCGTCGGCGCGCAGGATTGCTGCCTTGGCGTCACCCTCGGCCTTCAGGATCGAGGACTGGCGCTCACCTTCTGCGGTCAAAATGGCAGACTGCTTGGTTCCCTCGGCTGTAAGGATCGCGGCACGGCGGTCACGCTCGGCACGCATCTGCTTCTCCATGGAGTCTTGGATCGACAGTGGCGGGTCAATGGCCTTGAGCTCAACGCGGCTGACGCGGATGCCCCAGCGGCCCGTGGCCTCATCGAGCACGCCGCGCAGCTGGCCATTGATCTGGTCGCGCGAGGTCAGTGCCTCTTCAAGGTTCAAGCCACCGACGACGTTACGCAGGGTGGTGGTGGTGAGCTGCTCCACGGCCTGGATGTAGTTGGCGATCTCGTATGTTGCCGCGCGCGGGTCCGTTACCTGAAAGTAGACAACCGTGTCGATGGAGACCACAAGGTTGTCCTCGGTGATGACTGGCTGCGGCGGGAAGGATACAACCTGCTCGCGAAGGTCCAGCAGCGGCAGCAGACGGTCAACAAACGGGATCAGCACCGTCAAGCCGGGATTGAGTGTGCGTTGGTACTTTCCCAGCCTTTCAACAACGCCCGCGCGGGCCTGTGGAATGATGCGCACCGACCGAACAAGGACTATCACTACAAATATCAACAGGACTAATACAACAAATAGCCACACAAGTGTGCCGGCACCGTCTCCCATGAAATCCCCTCTTTTCCGTGTAAAGAATCGTTGCACCGCTGTGTACTGGCGCCCGGGCATCGGCCCATGGCGCCGCAGCGGCGCCTAGGCTGTTGTGGTGGCTGTGCCTGCCGGATTGTTGTGCGCGGCAGGGTGGTTGACGATGGCGGTTGCGCCCTCGATGGCCGATACTTCCACGGCTGCGCCGACGGGAATCTCGCTTCCTCCTGCGATCCGTGCGGTCCAGATGTCTCCGCCGATCTTCACCAGGCCTCCGCCCATGCCGACCGTCTCCAGGACAACTGCATTGTGGCCGATCAGCCTGTCAATGTTGGAGAGCTGGTCTGCGGGGCCGCGGTGCAAGTGGGCCAGGGCCAGCGGCCTGATCAGAACCGTGGTGGCGAGGGCAACAACGCAGAAGATCACGATCTGCAGCCACAACTCGGCATGGAACAGGTACGCCACGAGGGCGGCCAACGCTCCAACCGACATCAGGATGAAATACAGGTTCAACGTCAGCATTTCAGCAACGGCCAACAGCAGGAACACTGTCAGCCAGATGATCCAGCCAAAGTCATTAATCCAGTCAATCATTGCGTCCCCCTTAGGACTTATTACCGTATCTATGACCCTACTACGCGGGGCTGGGAAAATGCGGCTAGATTACAGCCTGAAGCGGCATTCTTAGCGGGTCCGATCCCACGTGTGCGGCAATGCGGCCCAGGATCTCGATGCCGTCGTGCAATTGCCCGTCGGTGTAGCAAAAGGGCAGGCGCAGATAGCGCTCAAAGGCGCCGTCGACCCCGAATCGGGGACCCGGCACAAGCCCGAGTCCCTCGGCCCGTGCGGCGAGGGCAAGTGCCGAGCTGGAGACCGTCTCGGTGTTGATCCACAGGGACAGTCCGCCGTCGGGCACCTTGACCTGCCATTGGGGAAGGTGCTCGCGCATGAGCCGCACTGCCGTGTCCCGGCCGCGGCGCAGGTCAAGGCTGCGGCTGGCCACCATGGAGGGCATGTCGTTGATCAGCTTCGTGGCGACAAGCTGCTCCATGAGCGGCGTGCCAAGGTCGACGGCGGGCCGGTTGCGCAGGAGCTGGGCCAAGATCTCCCGGGAGCCCCGGATCCAGCCGACTCGCAAGCCGCCCCACGCAATCTTCCCCAGGGATCCCAGTGTCAGGATGCTGGCGGAAAAGGACGCCATGGGTGGCATGGGGCCGCGGTCGATGTCGAGGAAGGCGGTTGTTTCATCGACAACCAGCACCGTGCCTTCGCGCGCCGCGGCTGCTGCGAGGTATTCGCGTTCGTGAACCGACATGCTCATGCCGGTGGGGTTGTGGAAGTCTGGCATGAGGAACGCCATGCTGGGTGCGGCGCGCCTGATTTGCAGGAGGGCCTCGGACAGGTCCCAGCCGCCGTCCTGGCGGACGGGAAATGCCAGTACCCGGGCGCCGGCCTGGGCGAAGGTGTCCAGGGCGTGCGGGTAGGTGGGTTGCTCCACCAGGATCCGTTCACCGGGGGAGTACAGGGAGCGGGTGACAAGGTTTAGTGCGTGCTGTGCGCCGATCGTGACCATGATCTGCTCGGCCGATGTTGGCAGGCCCCTGTCGCGGTAGCTCTGGGCGATTGCTTCGCGCAGGTCCGGCAGGCCCACAAGGTCAAAGCCGTCGTGGACCAGGTTGGCCGGAAGCTCCTCCAGTGCCGCGGCGTAGGCTGCCTGAATGCCCGGATAGGCCGGCGCCGTGGCCTTGGTGAAATCAAGGGCCAGTCCGGGATGCAGTGCATGTTCGCCGCGTTCCCTGCCGGGAAGCTGCAGGGTGCTTCCGGATCCGCGCACGCTGGCGAGGAATCCGTCCTCGCGCAGCTTCGAATAGGCCGCGGCAACGGTTGTACGGCTCAGATCCAGTGCCTGGCTGAGTTCGCGTTCAGCGGGCAGGCGGGCTCCGCTGGATAGGCGGCCATCCATCAGCAGGACACGGATCCGCTCCGCCAGGGCCTTGTACGCAGGGGCGCCGCTGCGCCATTCGCCAAGTTCACGGGCAAGCCGTCGGCCGGTGACTAAAGTGTTCATGGAGCCACCTTAGTGGAATTGGCTCTGTTGCGTAAGGCCAGTTTGCCTAGACTTGAACCATGCGCTTGTTCCTTACGACCCAAAACCTCTCCGTCCGCATGGTCCGGCTCTTTCTTGGCCTGGCCCTCTATGGCCTGGCCATCGCCCTGATGGTGCGCGGAAACATTGGCCTGTCGCCATGGGACGTCTTTTCCCAGGGGATATCCCGCAGCACGGGATTGACCTTCGGTCTGTGCACCATCATCATCAGCGGCGTGGTCCTGCTGTTCTGGATTCCCCTGAAGCAGTGGCCCGGGTTTGGCACCATCGCCAACGCGATCCTGGTTGGCGCCTTCGCCGATGCGGGATTGGCCCTTATTCCGCAGGCCAATCACCTGCCCCTGCAGATTGGCACCTTTGCCGCCGGCCTGTTCCTTTTGGCCTTCGCCACGGCGCTGTACATCGGCGCGGGACTGGGGCCTGGCCCGCGCGATGGATTGATGACCGGCCTTGTCAGGGTCACCGGCAGGCCCGTCTGGCTGATCCGGACGGCCATTGAGCTCAGCGTTGTGGTGATGGGCTTTTTCCTCGGCGGGGTGGTGGGCGCGGGAACGGCCGCCTTCACCTTCGGGGTGGGGCCGCTGACCGAGCTGACTATGCGCTGGTTGCGCGTCGACCTTCATGCCAGGCGACCGGGCGCAACCAACGCAACCGCCAAAAATGCCGAGGCAAACGGGCCTATGGACGCCCTGAAGCCTGCGCAGGGGCTATGTCGGGACTAGGGGTGTGTGGAGAGAGCCCGAAAGACTGAGATCCGGAAGGCGGCAGTCGCGGACGTCAGTGCCGGAAGCTTGGCGAGTCGTTGCCCCAGCTCCACGGGGTCCAGGTGGTGCCCGGCAGGCCCCATAAGTGCCACGTTGCCGACGTCGGACGGGGTAAGCCGCAGCGGGATGAGCAGTTCACGGCTGCCGGCCGGCTCAAATTCCGCGGCCAGGGAATGCACCAGCGCCGATTCCTTGTCCTCCTGGATGCCAAGCATCCCCGCATCCCGCGCAATTTCGGCCAGGTGCTGCGGCAGGGGCGTGACAACCACCAGGACCCCGCCAGGCTTGAGGATGCGCGCAAACTCGCCCGCATTGCGCGGGGCGAAGACAACGAGCACGACGTCGGCCGTGTTCGCTCCCAGGGGCAGGTCACGCCACAGGTCCCAGACAATGTTCACCGCCTCCGGGTTGCGCCGGGCCGCCCTGCGCAGGGCGAACTTGGATATGTCCAGTCCCACTGCTGCCACCGTGCCATCGGTGTTCTCTTCCCCGATGGCTGAAAGGACCTGTTGCAGGTACCAGCCGGTGCCCGTGCCCGCATCCACGATGAGGGAGGGCTCGTCACCTGGAGTGCAGAGATGATCCTTCACAGCGTCCGCGAGCGCTTCACCGAGCCGCTGGTAGTGGCCGGCGTCAAGGAACGCATCCCTCGCGCCGACCATCGCTGCCGTGTCGGGGACGAACTTCGTGCCGTGGCCGGTGAGCAGGTTCAGGTATCCCTGGCGCGCAATGTCGAAGCTGTGGCCGCCCTCGCAGACGAGTGAGCCTGCCTCGGGTAGGGGTGCGGCGAAGCCCAATCCGCAATGGGGGCACAGGAGGGCGTCGACAGCAGAGATTTCCATGCAATCATCTTAGAGCGCCGCAGGGTTTGCGGCCCACGGGGTTAGAACCCCAGGCCTGCCTTGGCGGCCGCAATGCCGGGGTTGGCCCAATGCTGGCTGTACTGGGCATTGCTTGCCAGCGAGCGCGTGACTGCCTTGTCTATGTACAGGGCGCCTGCAAGATGGTCGCTCTCGTGCTGAACGATCCTTGCCTGCCACCCGGAGAATCGGCGGATGCGCGCGGTGCCATGGTCGTCGTCGTACGCCAGGTCAACGGTGGAGGGACGCTCAACGACTGCCTGCCAACCAGACATGGACAGGCAGCCCTCGTAGTGGGAGGCGGTATCGCTGCCCACAGGCGTGTAGCGGGGGTTGAGGATGGTGAGGAGTTCAAGTGGTTCGCGACTGCGCGCGGCGGCGTTTTCAACACTGACTTCGAACATATCTTCGAGCACGGCCAATTGCAGCGGAATGCCGATCTGCGGCGCGGCAAGGCCCACACCCGGCGCTGCACGCATTGTCTCGGTCATGATCTGCACCAGACGGGCAAGTTCGGCTCCAGTCAGCTGTCCGGTGAAGGGGAACGCGGGCATACGAAGCACGGGATGCCCCGCCTGCACGATCGCGGGGAGGCTTTCCGCCGCAAGGACGGCTGCAACCGCCTGCCTGAGGTAGGCATCATCAATCACGGGCGTCATTGCCGTCCTTGACGGCGCTCGATTCCACGTCCAAGGTAAAATTCATGTGTTGTCCCTCCCGGGGATGGTGTTGAAACCCATTGCACGGGCGCGGACTTCAAGGGGAAAATTCTTGGGCATATTCACCATTTTTCTCAAAAAACGCAGCGGCATCAAACCCGGGATGCTGTAGGGAGCATTAAATTCGCTTCCGGGGGTTGTAGGAAGGGGAAGTGTTGTGTCGTTTAAACGGGGCCAAGGGTCCCAGTGACGCGAGTCTGAATAGTAAGGTTGTTGAATGAATATTGAGGCTGGTCCCGGCATTGGTGCCCTTTTGGCTGGTAGGTACCGTGTTAAAGAACGAATCGGTTCGGGTGCAATGGCCACGGTCTATCGCGCCACAGACGAATTCCTACTGCGCGAGGTAGCCGTCAAGATTATCTCCCGGCACTCTGTCGACGCGACGGCAGCCGGCATGGATGACGGCGAAACGAAAGTCATGGCAGGACTGCAACATCATGGGCTGATCTCGCTCTTAGACGCCGGTCGGGAACGTGGCGCATCCGGTGAATGGCACCTCTATCTGGTGATGGAGCTGATCGATGGGCCGGACCTGAAGCAGCATCTGCGCCAGGGCCCCCTCAGTCAACGCCACACGGCACAGATTGGAAATGACCTCGCGGATGCCCTCGCCTATATCCATAGCCAAGGTGTCATCCATCGGGACGTCAAACCTGCCAACATCTTGGTTTTTGATTACCATCAGGACGCGGCGCGCATGCGCGCCAAACTGACCGATTTCGGTGTTGCCCTTATCGCCACGAGTCCTGAAGACCCCGCCGTCGGCCTCGTGGGGACTGCGGCGTATCTGAGCCCCGAGCAGGCTCGGGGCGAACCTGTGACGGGGGCCAGTGATGTGTATTCCCTTGGACTCGTGCTACTTGAGAGCCTTACAGGAAAACTCGCTTTTCCTGGGGATCGGCTCCAAAGCGCGTTGGCTAGACTCATCCAAGACCCTCCAATCTCCGAAGAACTTGATCAGGAATGGAAAACACTTCTCACTGCCATGACAGCAGCCGACCCTCTCGAGCGGCCCACCGCTCGTGAGGTGTCCTTGGCGCTCTTCGACAAAGCCGCCGCAGAGCGCGGCCGACGCAAAGTCGATCCTTTCATCATTCCTGATAATGAACCCGCACGCATGGACGCTGTTCACGAGTACCGGATCCTCGACACCCCTCCTGATGGATCCTTTGACAAAATCACTGCCTTGGCAGCGAAACTCTTCAACGTTCCGATAGCCATAGTGAGTATCGTTGACCATGACCGTATTTGGTTTAAATCTCGCTATGGCATCGACGTCGAACAAGTGGACAGAGATCCGGGGCTTTGTGCGTCAGCCATCCTGCAGGACGAGGTCTGGGTGGTGGAAAACGCCCCCGTCGATCCGCGGACCCTGTCCAACCCACTCGTCGCCGGAGAATTGGGGCTTGAATTCTATGCCGGCGCACCGCTGCGGACCAGGCAAGGTCACAACCTGGGAACCTTGTGTGTAATCGGCGTCGAACCTCGAACCATGACACCTACTGAGACGAAGACTTTGAAGGACCTTGCCGGGTTGGTCATGCAGGATCTTGAGCTCCGTCTCGAATTTAGGAGCGCGGGGTATCCTGTCGGGACACGTGATAGCTGACCTCCATTTCCTGTGGTTGCTCCACTTGGGACACACGAGGTTGGCCTCGGAAGCGCACCAGGATTCAAGGGAATATCTCTTGGCTTAATGGCTTGGCTCGGGAAGGCCAAAGTGTTGAGGCTCGAGGGCATCGGGAACCGGCGCAATGAAACCTCCTGCATCGAGATGGCGATGATCACGGGGCGTGGGGTTGCTTGTGGGTGGTGCTGCCGCGGTTGGAGTTACGCGGCTTTCGCCAGCTTGACACCGACATTCAGTCCAGGCACGACCACCCGCCATATGAATGATTCGTACGTTCCGGAGTGGTGGTCTTGCGATCCGCAGGTAACCATGGCACCCGCGTGCCAGCTGCCAGGCCTCCACCTGCAGGGAGCAAAAAGAAGCCGGGGCCGTTACCGTCCTTGGTGCCGAGCGCACGGCCGCCTCAATTTCATGCCCTGACAGCGGCAACTGAGGCACCCACCGCATGGTCATCTCAGAACAAGACGAAATCCCACCCTGACACGTCCAGAGTGGGATTACGTTGAGAACAAAGCGCTACTGCTTAAAGGGGTACAGCTTGAGGGGCTACGCCTTGTTGCGCACTTGGCGCATGACCCCCATGACGGCACCAACAACCAAGAGGATGATGCCAATCCAGAGCAGGAACATTGCAGCCTTCACCGCAATGCCGAGCACGAGTAGGACGATTCCGACAACGATAAGTGCTATTACGATTCCCATTTCTGTAATCTACCGTTCGGTGGCGTAGAGGGCAAGGGGCGCCTGGGAATCGGTGCCCTCACCCCGCCTGGACCACGCCTTGATGTCCGCGTGTCTTGGTTCGTGTGAACGGTTTTCAGGGTCACAGCCGGGCGAGGCGGGCGCGGGCGAAGCTGTAGAGCCCGTAAGCAATGAGGCCGACCCCGACTACGATGAGGATTACCTCGCCGAAGGGTAGTGCGGCCAGGGACTTCACGGCTCCGTCGAGGCCGGAGGCATCTTGGGGATCGACCTTGATGGCCGCGATGACGAAGAGAACACCGAGGGTGAGGATCGCGATGCCTTTGGCGATATATCCTGTCATGGCCAGCACCGTGATGGCTGTTTGGGAGTGGCCTGAGGGGAGAGCGATGTCTTCGCAGTACTTTTTCCGGGCTCCCTTATAGATCAAGTAGCCTCCGATGCCGGCCGTAACGATTCCCAGGACAATGAGCAGGATTTGACCGCCGGGAAGGGCGAGCAGGGTCGCGGTGGCGTGGCGGGTGGAGGCCGTGGAACTGGTTGGGCGCCGGAGTGCGATGGACAGGGCGGTGAAGGCCAGGGCAAGATAGGCGACCCCCTTCCCCAGGGACACCAGGCTCCGGACCCAACGTTTTTTGGACGAGGAGCCGATGCCGAGCCCGGCCTGGAGCAGGAGCCACAATCCCAGGGCCGCGAGCCCCACAACGGCGACCCAGATGACAATCATCCCGCCTGGAAACTTGATCAGTTCGGCGAACGCGCCGGACTGGTCTGATTCCCCGCTTTGGTGGAAGGCAATGCGGATGGCGATGTAGCCCATGAGCAGGTGCATGAGTCCGCTGGCCGCGAACCCGATCCGGGCAATCAGGGTCAGGGCACGGCTGTTTCCGGCGCGGCTGGCCGCCCGGCGCGCTTCCCGTCCGGGTCTCAAGTCCCGTCCACCTGGGGCTGTGAATGCTCACCCTTGACGTGTTCACCGTTGACGCGAACCGTTCTGGCGGTGTCGATGGCCATCACGGCCCCGAGAATCACCAAGGAGAGTGCCATCGAAGCGGTCGTGTCCGTGATCCAGTGGTAGCCCAGGTAGAGCCGGCTTGCCACTTGGGCCAGGATCACGGCAGTGGCGATGCTAAACAAGAGCACCGTCAGGGACGTTTTTTGGCGTCGACTGGCGATCAAAAATGCCAGAATCAGCAGGAAATCCGAGGTCCCCAAGACATGGCCGGAAGGAAAAGAGAAGGTGCTGTCTGCGCCAATGAGCATCAGATCGACGGGTGGTCGCGGGTGCCGGACCAGGGGCGCGAGAACTTGGGCCAGGATGACGCCGGTGATCATGCCGGCGGCCAACAGGAACGGACGCCAGGCGTGCTTGGTCAGAAAGGTCCAGATCACGACAACAACAAGGACGATGATCGGCAGCGCTATGGGTCCGAAGATGAAGGCCAGCGCGACCATGAATCCAGTCAGCGCAGGGGAGCGCAGAGACATGAACCAGGTATTGACCGGCTCGTCCAGGCGTTGAAAGCCCGTGTGGGTCTGTACTCCCTGAAGAAGGATGAGGAATACGGTCAAACCGACAACGACCAACACTAGCGAGGTGGCGTAGAGCCGCGTGCGTACGGCAGCCGGGACAAACCGCTCTTCAACGATGAACTTTTGATGCCAACCGGCGTGTTTATGACCATCCTGGGCTGGGGGGTTCTGCGTTGATGCGCCCTGGGGGCTCATGAGTTCTTCCTTCCGGGCTGGACTTCGCGCCAATCCACCGTTGAGCGGGTGACTGAATAAAGTATGACGCGCTTGTGTTTCTTGGGGAAGATCTGCCACGGCACCAGCATGCAGCAGGGCTGGGGCCCGTGAGCACAGATCCTTAGCTTGGGAGTGTGGTCATTCTGATGGTTAGTACCTGGGGAGCTACGGTGACACGCAGGTGTGTTGCGGGGCCCAGATGGTCGCCGTCGAGCTGGAATTCCTGTGGGCGGTCGAGGCTGATTTCTGCTGTCGTTCCGGAAAGGCTTTGTACCGCCTGATTTCTCTTGCTGTTTTTTCCGAAGACGCCAAGGATGACGGCTAGCCAGCCAAATTTTCCTTGGGGGGCCAGCGTGAGTATGTCCATGAGGCCATCGGTGACGGACGCGTCAGGGAAGATTTCCACGCCGCCCATCAATTTTCCACAATTGCCCACCATGACACCCCGGACCTTGCGGTGGGCTTCGTCCCTGCCGTCGACGGTGATTTTGGCAGTGACTGGTTTTCCGGGGAGGTTCCGGAGGCCGGATTCGATATAGGCGAGCCAACCCACCCGGTCCTTGAGCCCGTCGATGGTGTCCGCCATGATGGATGCGTCGTATCCGAGCCCGGCAGCAACCAAGAAAATCTGTTCCTGTCCCGAGTGGTCGATCATGGCCTTCATGACGTCGATTTTGGTTTCGGCTCCACTTAGCACCTCCCGGACCGCGGCCACCGGATCTGTGACGGGAATGCCGAGGTTACGGGCCAACAGGTTCCCCGTTCCCAGTGGCACCACCCCCAGGGCGGTCGCCGTGTCGGTGAGAACCTCAGCGACATACCGCACGGTACCGTCTCCGCCGGCCGCAATAACGACGTCGACCCCCGCGGCAAGCGCCTCCTTGGCCTGGCCGCGGCCAGGATCCTCTTCTGTCGTTTCCAGCCAGAGTGGCTCGGCCCAGCCAGCATCCGTGCAGAGCTGGAAGACCGTGCGCTTAAACTCCTCGTCGGGGGACTTGAGTGGATTGATGACCACGGCGGAACGCCTGGCCTGCGGGAAGGGGTTCTCTGCCATGACGTCCTTTGTCGTGGGGGGATATTTTTGACCTGTAGTGAATAGTAACCCGGCGTGATGCGCACCCCGCCCTAATTCGTGATGGTTTTCGGGGGTGTTGGCAAGAATGGGGCGTGATGGGGCATGATGAGACCAAGACACGCTCGAACAGGCGATTTGCGACGACCGTGTGCGGTGAACGCAATGGTGACTGAACTGACCGTTGTCTAAGGCAAGCGTGATGACGACAAGGTTGCTGCAGCCTTTGCGGCGACGGATGGAGGCTGCTTCGTATGGACACATCAGTGTGGATCTGGATTATTCTCGTCATCATTGTGCTGTTGGTCATTGTCGGTGGCTTGGCGGCCGTCGGGCGCAAGCGCCGGCGCGTCCTAGCCGAACAACAGTCGCAGGAAGATCGGGAAAAAGCCGACAGGTTGCGGGCACAGGCCAAGGATCAGGACCTGGACGCCCGTGAGAAGCACGCAGCGGCGTTACGAACGGCAGCGGATGCCGAACAGGCTGCAGTAGCAGCCGAACGGCTCAGGGTCCAGGCGGAACAACAGCGAGCCGCCGCAGCCGAGGATGCTGACCGGTCCAAGGCGACCTACTTGGAAGCGGCTACCGTAGACCCTGACACTGACCCCACCGCACATGCGAGAAACGACCCCGCAGTCGAGACTCCAGGCGTTCACTCCGACGGCCCAGTGTTGGCACCGGTTGACGAGCCCGTGAGCAGGCGCGAGGATAGAGCCGACGCCGGTGCAGGTGCGGAGGCTGGCGATGAAAAGCGGCATGGCAGGCGCAGGGAAGATCTTTAACGCTGTGCCCGTTGCGATAGCGTGACGGGGAATCCCCAAGAGAAGAGGAAAACATCGTGAGTATTGGTGCTGGAATAGTGCTGTTCGTTATTGGTGCCGTCCTTAGGTTCGCCCTGACCCTCCAGTTATCGTGGGTGGATGTTCCTTTGGTCGGGAACATCCTCATGGGCGCCGGGGTGGTCGTCTTTATCCTTGGACTGATCTTCACATTCCGCAGGCGCCGCTCCACCTCCACACGGCGAACCATTGCCGGAGCGGCCGACGGCGATACTGTCGTCCGACGCACAGAGCGGACTGACGACACCGGGTTCTAGCAGGGCGGCTATAAACCGCCGACCGTCACTGAGGCGCAACGTGAACTCAGGGAGAATTCCGAACAATGCGACCGGAGTAAAGCCTAGGTGGGCTTGATCCGCCGGAGCCGTCCCAGGGCGGTATCGGGAGTTTCGGCTGCCGGTCAGGCCCGGCAAGGGGGGCCAGTGGTCCACATCCCATCGCGGCGGAGTGTGCCACATCGTAGGGGGAGTAATGTCTGTCGTTAAGGCACCAAGAGTACTGCTTTCAGGCCGGCTCGTTGATCGCTGACTGAGCGGCAGTGGGGTTGCCCACGCACGGTATCGACGGTGCCGTAGTGCACGCTGGCCGGGGTGTACTTCCTGTTCCCAGAATGTCGGTGTCCATGGTCGTGATCTGGGCCTCTGAGTTTTTCCCAAAACGGAATAAATCAGAAAAGCAATCCAGAAGCATGTGCGCGGGGAACCTGATTCCCGTGGCCTGACCACGCATTTTCGTTGAATCCCATGCGTCGCATGGTTTTGTGGACATCAACCAATAGTGTCCTTCATCCACCACCCCGGCATAGACCTGGGTCGGTGAAAGTATCGCCTCCTCGGGGCGGTTGAATATGGCCAGGACATCGGCGGGTTCAAGGGGGTGAAAGCCCGGCCGGGTGTTGTGCCGTGGGCTAGGGCCCGTGAATTCGGTACTTGGGCTGGCCTGTAGGTGAGGGGTGGCCCGGGAGTGCCCCCAAGAGCGCGACTCCGTTTCCCAAAATGTCCAGCGCTGCGTCCAAGGAGGCCAGCTGCCGGCGGCTTCGAGCTGGCCACGGGGTGCCGCCGGTCCCTTTATGAATGACCCGAAATTCAATGAGGTTCGGGACTGCATCGCATTCCTGGACGATCGCACGTTTGAACTCGGCGGTGAACGACAGAGGATGGTGCTCGGTTGGCAGGGGGACCGGGGGCAGCCTCCATCCTCTCACCTGACCGATGACCACTTACAGGCTAGAGGTGGTGCTTCACCGGTGGACTTCGAGTCAGCACCTTGGCCCAGTGGGAGAGGGAATCAACTGGCGTAGTTAGTCAGTGTGGTGCGGTCCGGCCACCATTTCTGCCAACTTTCCCAGCGATCCCTCCAACTGGTGCGCGTGGACTAGGGGGAAGGAGATGCGTCCCAGCACGTCCTTGTCCCTGACCTGGCTCCAATCATAGGTGAGGGTGACTCGGGTGCAATCCGGGGATTCAGCCACCAGCTCCCAGACCCATTGCCAGCCAGCCGGCTCCTGGCCGGAATCCGCCGTTTTCCAAGCCAGCAGTTTATTCACGTCATATCCGACCACGTGATTGTCCGTCTGATAATCCCCGCCGAGCTTCTCCAGAAACATGTTCATCGTAAACACTTGGCCCACACCAGTGATCCTGTCCGATTTTTCGTCGGCCCGCACCATGCCGGAGCCGTCCAGCCTTGCATGGTTTGCCGGATTGCTCAAGACCTTGAAGACCTCCTTCGCCGGGGCATCGAACAAGCGGGAAACAGTAACTTTTCCTTCTTTATCAGTCATGGCCCTAGCATGACGCAGCATGCATATGAATGACAAGCCACCGCACGCCGATGCCCGTCGGTGGGGACCAGCCCGCCAAAACCAGCGCCACTTGTCAACTCCGCGGTGGGTGTGCCCCGAAACCATGCCCTGACTGTCAATGGTCCATGGACAACTAAGACGTGAAAATTCGTTCCCTCGACAGCAGCTGGGGTGTTTTGGAGACCGATCATGTTCGACCAGAAATTCATCGGGCCTGCCGTTGCCCGGTGCAAGCTTCGGCGCCGCCGCCTTCCTGGCCGCCACTGCCAGCGTGGCAGAGGCATCGAGCACCTCCACCGGCAACCGCCGAGGTGTCAGCGGATACCCACGCGGTTGCCGTCAAGACATGGCGAATCCGCCAGATAGCCACCGAAATCGCTACCAACGTCACATCCCACGTCGCATTCCTGCGCGGGGCACTGGGCACCGTGGCAGTCGCACGCCCCAGCATCAGCGCAGGGACCAGGTAACAATCCCGGTCCCTGCGTTTTGAGTGGCGGACGCGGGACGGCTTGGCGCGCAGCGGGTTTCGCTTGTGGGCACGTAACCGCCGTTCTAACGACTTATGACATTTGTGCTGCCGCCCTCTGACCCGTCCACGCTTCGCGTCAAGCCGTGAGCGTTTGTAGTTTACTGAATAGTTCTCGGGCGATAGATCGCTTGAGGCACCGCCGGATCCCGCTGGGGGCCTTACCCTCAGCGGTGCGCTTTTGAACGTATTCCTTCGTTGAGGCGGTGCCGGATGGTTTTGCCCGGAGAGGCGGGGAGGGGGCCGACTCCGGCGATGGCCGCAAATAACGCAACCATGACAACAGTTCCCCACATTGCCGGACTGAAGCGGGGGTCCGAGGCGCAGCTCGCGAGGCAGGGTAGATAGCCGGACACAAACCAAACCGGTTGGGACTATCAAGGATTAGCCCCGGGACAAACGATGACGCCGCCAGCCCGCCCAACCTTGTTGTTGCTCCCGATGGGTTCCGCGCGTCCCCAACCGTCACTGCGATTTTTGGAGGTCGTTGACTGGATGAACCGCGGACCTTCGACGGGGCGGTATTTGGACCCCGGGCTGGATGGTGGCCAAATTCGAAGCCCGCCTCACCCGAAGGCGCACCTCCTGGCCCTTACGGACGCGACATCCGGCGTCGCAAAAAGTGCATCTTTGCACAGCGAAAGCCACAGATAACAGAAGAAACGTGCATAATGATGCAATGACAGAAGTAATTAGCACCGAGCGCCTTGCCCTGCGTCCATGGGAAGATTCCGACGTCGACTTTGTCTTTGACCTCTACTCCCGATGGGTGGTGCAGCGTTTCATCGGCACGCAACCGGCCGTCATGGACAGCCGCACACAGGCCATCGAGCGGGTCCAGCGATTCAAGGATCTTGACCACCCCGTACACGGCATCTGGGCTATCACCCGCAAGGAAGACAGTCAGCCGGTGGGCACGCTGCTGCTCAAGCCGATCCCGGCTTCGGGCGAGGAACCGCTGCAGCCCTCCAACGACGTGGAGATCGGCTGGCACCTGCACCCCGACCACTGGGGAAACGGCTATGCGTCAGAGGCGGCAACGGCAGTCCTCGAGCACGCCTTCGCCGCAGGACTTGAGCACGTGGTTGCCGTGACAAACCCGGCTAATGAGGCGTCCCAGAGCGTCTGTCGACGGATTGGCATGGAACACCAGGGCCAGTCGGAAAAGTACTACAACGACAAGTGCGAGCTCTTCCTGGTGAAAAACCCGGCCGCGACCTCCTGACGGCCCACACGAAATGTTACCCTGGGGCAACACAAACGCCGTCGAAAGTGATGGCGATTCAGTGCTGGGCAAAACAGGGCCATGGACCCCCACAGTCCACCGATACCTGCGGTAGATTGCCCGCGAAGGCGTCGACTGCATCCCGCAGCCCTTCGGAATTGACGCCAGCGGGGAGCGCCTGAACGATGCCGCGGGCGGGGGCGCGCAGAGGACATCTGCGGCAACAACTTTGCCCCGTACAACCTGGCCGAGTTCTCCCGCAGGTAAGCGCCGGGGCTGCCATCAAGGACGTCCCGTACGACGTCGGCGGCGGACGGCTCGTTGCAACGTTCACCGATCCCGAAGGCAATGTCCTTGGCATCATGGCGGACCCGCAGAACTGACGCCCGCCGGCGGCCAATACGACGCCGTTGACCAGAAACGAGAAGCAATGCCCACGGACACCGGACACGAAGCGCAGGCTCCGGCCCACGCAGCCGACAGCCACGACCTGATCCGGGTCCGGGGTGCACGGGTGAACAACCTCAAGGACATCAGCGTCGAGATCCCCAAGCGCCGGTTGACGGTGTTCACGGGTATTTCCGGTTCGGGCAAGAGCTCCCTCGTGTTCGGCACCATCGCCGCCGAATCGCAGCGCATGATCAACGAAACCTACAGCGCGTTCGTGCAGGGCTTCATGCCCACCTTGGCACGTCCCGACGTCGACGTCCTTGAAGGTCTCACCACGGCCATCCTTGTTGACCAGGAACGCATGGGCGCCAACCCGCGCTCAACCGTCGGCACCGTGACCGACGCGAACGCCATGCTGCGCATCGTCTTCAGCAGGCTCGCTCAGCCGCACATCGGCTCACCGCAGGCGTACTCCTTCAATGTCGCCTCAATCTCCGGCGCCGGAGCCGTTACGATGGAACGCGGCGGGGAGACGGTCGAGGAACGCCGCAGCTTCTCGGTCACCGGCGGCATGTGCCCGCGGTGCGAGGGCATGGGCAAGGTCAACGACTTCAACTTCGAAGCAATCTACGACGCCGGAAAGTCCCTGGCCGAGGGAGCCATCCTGATCCCGGGCTACAGCATGGACGGCTGGTACGGACGCATCTTCGCCGGTTCCGGCTTTTTCGACATGGACAAGAAGCTCGGCAAATTCACCAAGAAGGAACTCAACGACCTGCTCCGCAAGGAGCCGACAAAGATCAAGGTTGAAGGCATCAACCTGACCTATGAGGGCCTCATCCCGAAGATGCAAAAATCCATGCTCGCCAAGGACCTCGACGCTTTGCAGCCGCACATCCGCGCATTCGTGGAGCGCGCCGTCGTCTTCACCACCTGCCCGGAATGCAACGGCACCCGGCTGGCGGAGCACGCGCGTTCCTCAAAGATCGACGGCGTAAGCATCGCCGATGCCTGTGCCATGCAGATCAGCGACCTTGCAGCCTGGGTGCGCAGCCTTGAGGAGCCGTCCCTTGCGCCATTGCTTGAGGCACTGGGGGACACCCTGGCCTCTTTCGTGGAGATCGGGCTCGGCTACCTTTCCCTTGACCGCCCGTCAGGAACCCTTTCAGGCGGGGAGTCGCAGCGGACCAAGATGATCCGCCACCTGGGTTCCTCGCTGACCGACGTCACCTATGTTTTTGATGAGCCGACAATCGGACTCCACCCGCACGACATCGCCCGCATGAACCAGCTCCTGCTGCGCCTGCGCGACAAGGGAAACACCGTCCTTGTGGTTGAGCACAAGCCGGAGGCCATCGCGATTGCCGACCACGTGATTGACCTTGGTCCGCTGGCCGGATCCGCCGGCGGCCAGGTCGTCTATGAGGGCACGATCGAGGGGCTCCGGGCCAGCGGCACGCTCACCGGCCGGCACCTGGATGACCGTGTTTCACTCAAGGGCACGTTCCGCAAGGCGTCGGGGGCGCTTGAGGTGCGCGGCGCCAGCGCCAACAACCTCAAGGACGTCGACGTCGACATTCCGCTGGGCGTGCTGACAGTCGTTACGGGTGTGGCCGGATCGGGCAAGAGCTCTCTCATCCACGGCTCGGTGTCGGGCCGCGAGGATGTCGTCACCGTTGACCAGGGCGCCATCCGTGGCTCACGCCGCAGCAATCCGGCAACGTACACGGGGCTGCTGGAGCCGATCCGCAAGGCGTTCGCCAAGGCCAACGGCGTGAAGCCGGCCCTGTTTAGCGCCAACTCCGAAGGTGCCTGCCCCACCTGCAACGGCGCCGGCGTCATCTACACCGACCTTGGCATGATGGCAGGGGTCGCCACGATGTGCGAGGAGTGCGAGGGCAGGCGCTTCCAGGCAGCGGTCCTTGAATACCACCTTGGCGGGCGGAACATCAGCGAGGTCCTGAGCATGTCGGTGGATGCGGCCGAGGAGTTCTTCCGCGATGGTGAGGCCAGGCTTCCCGCGGCGCACAAGATACTGGGCCGGCTGTCCGACGTCGGACTTGGTTACCTCACGCTTGGGCAGCCGTTGACCACCCTGTCAGGTGGCGAGCGGCAGCGCATCAAGCTGGCAACCCACCTGGGGGAGAAGGGCGGAATCTACGTCCTCGACGAGCCCACCACCGGACTGCACCTGGCCGACGTCGAACGGCTCCTTGGGCTGCTTGACAAGCTGGTGGCGTCAGGAAAGTCCGTCATCGTGATCGAGCACCACCAGGCCGTCATGGCCCACGCCGATTGGATCATCGACATCGGTCCCGGGGCAGGGCACGACGGCGGCGCCATTGTTTTCGAGGGGACGCCGGCCGATCTGGTGGCTGCCAGGTCAACGCTGACGGGGGAGTACCTTGCGGCGTACGTCGGCGCATGACGCCGGGGCGGTTTACAGCTCGGCGGCGATGATTTTCTTCATGCCGAGCATCCTTTGATAGGCGCCGGGGTGCTGCATCAGCTCACCCATGTTCGCGGGCACGATCTGCCAGCTCACCCCGAACCTGTCAACCAGCCAGCCGCACTGCTCGGCCTCCGGCACGGCAGAGAGCGCCTCCCACAGCTTGTCGATCTCGCCCTGGTCCGCGCAGTCGACTTCAAGGGATAGGCCAGGCGTAAAGGTGAAGTCGTGGTCCGTTCCTCCATCCATGGCCGAGAAGGATTGGCCCGCGAGGGTGAAGGCGGCGAAGGCGACGCCCTCGGTATCTCCCTGGTGGGGCATGAGCATCCTTCCCGAATCCGGGAACAGGGATGTGTAGAGCTCGATTGCCGCCTGTGCGCGGGCGGCCGCGCCCGTGAACAGGAACTGGGGGACCAGCACCTGTTGAGGCCCACGGGCCGGATCGGTAAGCATCAGCTGCCAGTTGACGCCAAACTTGTCCTCAACCCAGCCGTACAGCTGGCTGTGCGGATACTCGCCCAGCGGCATGCGAGCCACTCCGCCGTCCGAGAAGGACTCCCACATGGCGTGAAGCCAGGCGCGGGCCTCGTCCTCACCGGAGCCAAAGGAGGACGGATCCACGTTCACGATGAATGACAGGGCAGGCGTTGGGCTGAACTCACCCCCGGCATTGATGAGGCGGAGCCGATATCCGCCCACTGACACGTCAACGACAAGGGGCTGTCCGGCAAGTTCACGTTGAAAATCCGGCAGGTCCTCCGTGGGGTAGGAGGCAACCACCTCCGCGGACGTATCCGGAAGTACTGCGGCATAGAAGTCGCCGACGCCGGCCGCGTTGCCCTGGCACCAAATGTTGGGCACAATCTTTTGCATGATTCCTCCTGGTGGGATATCTAAGCATTTCATGGGCCGCGGACCACATCAAGGGTGGTGAACCGGAAACGAACATACCGCGGGGGAGTCCGAGCGCTGTATGGTTGTCACCAGCCGGGTGCACTGGGAATTGCTCCTGACTCCGCCGCCTCGACACGTTGGCCGTGTTCAACTGCCGTCTGGCCGGCGTCGGCCACGGCTTTCATGTCACGGAATGGCCTCACGTAGAAGTCGAAGCCCTGGCCGTTGGACCAGCTGACAAAGATGTCAGTGGCACTTTGGCTTAGCCGCTGGCCGTGGTTGGGCTGGGCGGGTCGTGTGCTGGCAAAAGCATAGGGAAAAACGAAGTTGTCATGCATGAAAATCCATTCATGTGTATATGTATGCCAAATCACACTATTTATGTGAGACACGTCACATTTAGGTGATTAATTCCTAAATGGCGAAAATGCGTAAGTTGAGTGCTTTTTGGCGTGCTGAATCGAATGACCTGCCCATGGGCCGCGCCTCGAGGGCTCCCGTCGGGTCCGCGGCAATCTGAAGCTGCGACCTAGGCGATCCCGCCAAGGTCGCCCAGATCGATCGGGAGAATTGAACTCCCATACCGATGCCGCACTGTCGGAGATCATTGGCGCTGTGGGATGCCTAAACATCAAATTCACATGAAATGACCGTAAAATCAAGGTTCTTAGCCAACCCCCGCAAGCGCCGATAATCTACATTATGTCAAGTAAAGGTAAATGACGCTCTGGAGGACATCCTCTGCACAGCCGTTGTCCCTAGTCATGAGCATTGATGCATGTGCACCCTTGGCGGTGTCCGAGGCCAACCCCGGGCATTCCGTTCTGGCCGGCGCTTTGAACTTCAAGGTGCCGTGTTTTTCTGCTCCCACGGTCGCTGCTAAAGGTCGGCACTCAAGGATTTTCTCCCAGAGTCGCTCCCCCCGGTCATCTCACGTGCCAGACTTCGTTGTCAGGCACGTCGATGGCGCCGTGGCGGTGCTGACCGGAGTTGGCGAAGCTGCACTGACGTTGATGGTTGTGCCACTTGGTGCTGACAAAACATTGAACTAGCCCAAGCGTCTGCTTGTTCCCCGTGGTGCCTCATGTCAATATGCTCGCGAAATGGGTCCCGCGTGCCTCATCTATTGTGCTCGCGAAATAGTCAGGCTGCGTGGGGTGCTTGGGAGTAGGTCTTGGCTGCAGCCAGCCGGATAAGTCGCTGCTGGATCTCGTTGATTCGGTTCGTCAGGCCGGCGAGGTCCAGACTGGCGTAGAGCTCCTCCATGTGACGGCGTTGGGGCTGGAGCATGATCCCGGTGTCCTTGACCCGCTGGGCCGGGGTGCGTGGATCGTCGTAGCTGCGCACCGATTTTCCCTTGCCACTAAGGTGATATCCGGTGACTTTCTTGGTGGGCAGGAACAGGTTCTTGCGCAAGTTCACTAACGGCCAGAGTTCGTTGAGCAGGCGGAGTTCAGTATCGGTGTCGAAGCGATAACTGAACGCCGAGCGGCGCACGATGGCGCCGTTCTTTTGCTCGACAAACGGGTTGTCGTTCGAGTGGTGCGGCCGGGACCGGGTCATGCGAATGTTATGTGTATTGCACCAGGTAGTCACTGGTTCGTTGAGGAATTCAGACCCATTATCGCTATGGCAGTGGTCGATCGGGTACGGGAAATCGTTCTGGATTTCTTCCATCGCGGCGACGATCCATTTAGCGGCTTTATTCTTGATCGCCCGGTTGATCGTCCATCCGGTGAAGGGATCGGTGACGGTCAGCGTGAACGCGTACTGGCCCTTGGCACTGTTGCCGCAGTGAGCGACGGTATCGATGGCGACCAGGCCAGGCTGCCAGTCTATGGCCGGGATGCGGGACATGATCGGTATCGCCTCGGTGTACTGGTTCCGCCGGGACCGGGTCGTTGATTTCCCGTCCGGATACATCGACAGTTTGAAAGGTGCCAGCAGCCGGTCGATCGTGGCCGCACTCCTCGCCAGCAACTGTGCGTGCACCTGAGGGCTGTACCGGGGCCGGGCCCGTCCGAAGGCTCCGGAACCTATATGTGATTCCATGTTGGCCAGCGTGGCGCCCATGACCGCGGCCAGGTATTTCCCGCAGGGCTTCCCCGCCACGACCCAGACCTGCTGGAGGACCTTCACCGTGTCATAGCCATACGTTGGCGGCCTCGGCCTGCGCGCCACGATACGCGCGGGCCCGCGCCGCCTGAAGGCCCGCCCGAGCTGACGGCGGGCGTTCGCCCGGGACCACCCGATCTCAATGACTAACCGGTCCAGGATCTCGCCCTTGACCTTCTTCGAAGCCCGAAAATACTCCCCGGCTTCCTTTTTCGTAATCTCCCTGCGCGCAGACAACGACATCCCATAGTCCATCCCTCCAGCACACCAAAGCACCCGAACATGCACCAGAGATTTCGCGAGCACATTCCAAATGAGGCACGCACCCCATTTCGCGAGCACTTTAGATGAGTCTCGTCGCCCCCTTCGCAATATGAGCAGACCGCGATAAAATTGCCTGCTGGGATCTGGCGGCCCGAAATATCTCCATCGTCCATAGGGCCTTATTTCGTAGGTTCGCTGTATCAGGGGTGCCACCGTCGCCTACCTATGGGCCCCGCATACTGCGGGCCGACACCTCAGGCCCTGAGGCGAAAAACGCGCCATGCCCGGCTGGCGGTGATGAAGGCCAGAACTGCCAGCGCCAGCGGGAACCACAGTGCCGCGCTTCCCGTCCACCCAATTCCCACGGCCTCATCCCCCGAGAACGCAACAACTTCCACGGGGAAGAAATGCGTATGGAACTCGCCACCGGCCTGCGTGGCCACACCAAGCATTCCCCGGGCGTAGGTGAAGAAGAACAGCCAGTAGGCCACGAGCATGATCACGGCTGCCATGACCCCCGCGGCCCACAAGGGGCGGGATCGGTCCCTTTCCTCGAGGTAGCTTGCCGCCAGGTCTTGGGGTCTGCCCAGCCCGTCTAATGCCTCTCGCAGCCCGTTATATTCCGCATCAGCGTCAATACTTTCGCGCAGGTCCGCCAGGATCCGTTTGCGTTGCCGGCCTGGAATCCGGCCGTCCAAGCAAAGGTCGACCTGGAAGATGTACCACTCCCTGGAAGCCGCGTGGCGCAAGCCGAATTTCCGGTTACTGGTGGCCCCGGCACTTTTCCGGCCCTCGATCATGAGATTCCCCGTTCTGATTCGTACTGTTCGACGCCTGCATTCAGTGCCATGCCGCGTTCTGCCACAGCCGCAACGTCCCGCCATTTCCGTGCTGAATCCAATCTGGCCTGCTCCCCCGTTGCGGTGAGTGCGTAGTACTTCCTGGCCGGGCCCGACGCCGACGCCCGGGTATGGCTGGTGAGCCAACCATCGCGCTCAAACCGGCTGAGTACGGGGTATACGGCGCCGGTGGCCAGATCTACCAAGCCCAGCATGCGCAGGCGTTCGACAAGGTCGTAGCCGTACGACTCACGCTCGCGGAGCAACACAAGGATCAGCATCGGCAGGAGACCCCGGAGCAGCTGGGGGTCGTGGGGCTGGGAACGTTGGTCCATGCCTGCTATTATTCCTTAGCTAATAGTTAATGGCTAGTAGACAAGGGTGACTAGTCCTGACGCGGGCTCAATGAACATGGTGCCCGTCCTGCTGAGGCGAGCATGACGTTGACGACGGCGATGTAGTCACGGTCCTGGTGGGCGGACTGGGTGGGTGCACTGCGCAGCAGCCAACGCTGCCCACGGCAAGCAAATCCCCGTAATCAGTCCTAGAACCAGCCGTCAGGTACTGCCTCCACACGCGGAGAATGCCGTGACTGACGGTCAAGAGTTTCTAGGGCGCTTTGAACTACTGAAGGAAATCGCCTCCAGTGCAACAGAGACCGGAACGTTCCTGAAATTTGATGCCATCTACCGTCCTGCCCCGGCACGCCAGCGGATCCGGCGGGCGCACGGCGTTGGCGTACGATTTTGCGCCTGGCTAGGAGCCGAATTCCACATCATGTGTGTTGGTGACGGCGGCGGTGCGCCCGGGCGCACGCTGGAAGCGCCAGTACAGGTTGGTATGTGCAATGACGCCTTCCGGTGGCGGGGCGCCCCACTGGCTGCGGTCGGATGCGGTGTGCGCATCGCCCACAAGCGTGACGTCGTAGCCGCGTGTGAAGGCGCCGTGGATGGTGGATCTGACGCACGCGTCGGACTCCGCACCGGCCACGACAAGCCGCCCAACCCCTGCAGCCGCCAGGACTTCCTCCAGATCGGTGGCTTCGAATGAATCACCATAGCTCTTGTGCACCAGGGGCTCTGAGTCGCCGCGCTGCAGTTCCCGGACGTATTCCCATCCTGGGGAGCCCTTCGGCAGGCCGTCGTCGGAATGCTGGACCCACACCACGGGGGTCCCTGTGCGGCGGGCCTTCTCCACCAATGCCTGGATATTGGCCACAACGGGCCCCGGCCGATGGGCCTCCGCCATGACATCGTTTTGAACGTCGATCACAAGCAGTGCTGTGTTTGGCCTGCCCTGGAGCGTGGTCATGGGTTTCCTGTCGCCGGTAGTGGATTTATCGCAATCACACTACGCCGATCAGGCCCGCGGCGAAATGCCCGGTTTTACCGACTTAAGGGGCATCAGGGGAACAATGGGCTGGCGGTTTGCCGTCAGGTCGATCCCGAAGTCCTTCGCGAAGACCGGCCAGGCCGTAGGCGCCGAAGCCGGTGCCGGGGGCGTAGCCCAATTGAACCCCGTAGTAGTTGCCGCAGTAGGTGTTGACGTGGTCGTGGCCCACGAAGTACCCGAGCACGTCCGCGCGCTCAAGGAAGGCACTGAACAGCCCCGAGTTGATGGGGCCCGGGCACTCAGACTCGTTGCGCTCCCCCGACAATGGTGTGTTTGGCGACCGCCCGGGTGTGATCGGCTGCGGTGCATGAATCCATGCTGGCAAACCACATGTTACGGTGCTCGTGAAGGGCGATGTGTCCCCACATGAGCTAAGGGACTTTCCTGCCGTACTTGGCCTCGGTGGCCTTGGACATGTCGCGGTACCAGCTGATCTGGTCCATGCGCACCCAGTCCCAGGTCGGGTAGCCCGCAAAGTTTTGGCCGGCAATGCTCGACGGCGCATGCCGGCCAGTGTCAATGAGCCAGAGCCCAAAGGCGGGGTACTTCGAACGGGCGGACTTGATAAGGAGCTGCGTGTTCGAGGTGCCTGTGAGGCCCGGCTTCGAATCGGCGTTGACATTGAAATCGTAGGTCTGCAGGAAGGCCAGCATCTTCGCTTCGGTCATCCCTGTGCGCTGAACCGAGTCCTCATCGTGGTTTCCGAACGTCACCGCCCAGGGATTTTGCGGTTTTCCATGGCCTAGACCACGTGGTTCAGGCCTGCTTCACCTCGAGCTCGTTGTCGCAGTCGCCATTGACGACGTCTCCGTTGATGACAACGAAGTCAGGCTCTTCCGCATCGAGGGTCCGTTCGATGAGCTCGACGGTGCGGCGGTCGGTCTGCTCGTCGTCCTGCTGAGCTTTACCGGGCTTGTTTCTTCAGTCATTGCTGCCTCCCATAGCTGTCGCATTCCCGCAGCGGGCACAAACGCCCCGGCCGCGAGCGCGCCTGCGGAATCTTGAAGGAGCAGTCATCCGGTCCGGCTGCGAGCGCAGGCAATTCCCGGAGACATCAGTCATGGCGGCAGGGGTCGACTTGCCCTTGACTGAGGAACATCCTGCCAACCTTGCACCTGTCGGCTAGTCTGCTGTTGCCTATGGTGGAGCGCAGCCACTGCCCTCTGTCGTTGCGGTAATGGAGGCTGTGTCGCCGTCGTCGTTGGATCCGCTCACGGTGTGCCAGCGGCGGACTTCGGCCACCCGTGGATGTGGCCTGGCGTTCGAGCAGTTCCTCCAGCCGTCGCTGGGGAATGGGCATGGCGCTCGGTTCATCCCGGCTTTCGAGCACCACTGATTGGATGCCGAGCCTGCCCAGTTCGTAGGCGAGCATCAGGCCATGGGTCAGGCTCCGGCAATGGCCACCATTGCATCGTTGCCGTTTACCGGGTGCTCAACCATCGTGATGCCCTGACGCCCCGTGAAGGTGGGCCCGTTCGCCGTCGTGGTTGAAGATGGTGAGGATCTCCACCGGGCCCTCATGGGCGCATATGGCATGCGGGACCATGGTGGAGAACTCGGCGACCTCCCCGGGATGGACGAGAATGCTCCGCTCCCCCAGTTCGAGCCTTGCGATGCCTGCCAGCACTGTGAACCAGTCCCGTCCCGGGTGGGTGCCGAGTTCCTCCTGACGGTCGGGGGTGATGCGCATTTTCGCGACGGTCTTGCCGTAAATGCCCTCCTCACTGGAGAGGACCCATGTTGTCAGGCCCCGTGAGTGTCCGGGTTGCGGGCGGATGACCACGTCCTGGTCACTCTGTGACTGGACGATGGCATCGAGGGTTGTGCCGAACGCCCGGGCTATAGGCACCAACTGGTCCAGGGCTATTCTGCGGTGCCCGGTTTCGATGCGGCTCAGTGTCGAGGGGCTCAGCCCGCAGCGTGCTGCGAGGTTCTCCAGGGACCAGCCCCGGGCGAGGCGGAGGCTGCGGATGCGCCGGCGAATGACGGCATCCACGTCGGGTTCTTGCGTCATGCGCAAAAGCATATGCCATCGACGCAATGGGCCGCTAGCGTGGAACCATGAGCGAATCCACACACGACAACACATCTTCGAACATAAATTCGAACGACCATTCCGGCGGGCACTCCCCTGAGGATGGATTGGTGGAAATGCTCGACCTCGACGCCCTGACCCTCGGCTCCTACCTTGACCAGGCCACGGAATGGGCCGCCAGCCTTTCCCCCGCGAATCCCGGCACCATCATTGACGTAGGCGCGGGATCGGGGGCAGGCACACTCGCCCTGGCCCGCCGCTTCCCGGGCACGACCATTGTTGCCCTCGACAAGTCCCCCAGCATGCTTGCCGCCACGCTCAAGGCCGCCGCGGATCACGGGCTGGCCGGGAGGGTCACTGCCACCGAAGCGGACCTCGACCAGGCGTGGCCCACCCTCGCCCCCGCGGATCTCCTCTGGGCATCCTCCTCACTCCATGAAGTCGCAGACCCCGGGCACACCATGCGCGAAATGTTCAGCGGACTCGTCCATGGCGGCCTGTTGGTCGTCGTCGAAATGGACGCCCTCCCCACCTTCCTACCCCCCGGCGCCATGCCCGGCCTCGAAGCCAGGCTGCACCGGGCACTCGCCGACCAGGGCTGGAACCACCACCCCGACTGGACCCAGGGACTGGTGGAAGCCGGATTCACCGTCCAGCAACGCGCCTTCCCCACCATTGGGCATTCGACGCCGGAACTCACCGCCCGCTACGCCCGCACCTTCCTGGGCCGGATCCGCACCGCGCTCGCAGGCATTGCCTCCCCTGCGGACCTCGCGTCCCTGGAAGTGCTGCTGGCGGACGGTTCGGAATCGCTGGAACGCAGGGGCGGCCTCGAAGTTCAGTGCAGTCGCACGGCCTGGGCCGCCCGCAAGCCGTAGGCTCCGGCCGGGAGCGGCGGTGGCGTTCCTGCCGGTGCGTTCACCCGGCTGGATTCTCCGCACCAACGGAACTGGCTACCTCAAACGTGCGGTCTGCCCCGGACCATGAGCCGAGGGTCCCAAGCAGGGGCGCCTTGCTCGTGTCCCTGCTGGTCAGGGCACTCTGGGAAGGGCAAAGATCTGGAGCAACGGGCCAGTCGTCTTGAATCGCGGGACCAGCGCTAAGCCGCCTAGGACAGCTCCAGGTTATCGGCGGTTCGTCCCCCTTCGATCACCCTGGGGCGCCAGGCCCCTGCTCAGCATGGCAGCCGTGGTCAGTGGTAGAGATAAGGTCCGGTTGCGCGGTACTGAAGACCCCGCCACGGTGGCTGGGGTTGTAACCGCGTCCTGTGAGGTAGGCGGTGTCGACCGCGCTGACGCCATGGACGGTCAGGCCGGAGCTCAGGGTAGCCGGCAGGGTTCGGGCCAGGCGCGTGATCATGAGGGAGAAGAAGATGCCGATCGAAAGGACCATGGCCAATTTTGGAAGGTGGCGCTCATGCCTGCACCCACGCTGCGGCGGTTCGGCGGCAGGGCATTCATGATGCCAGCACGGTTGGGCGCGGCGATAAGACCCATGCCGATGCTGTTAAGAAGGAGGGGCGTGTCGGCGAAACTGTAGCCGTGCCGCGGAAGCCAGATAATCAGGATGAACATCAGCCCGCCGCGGCCGAGGCCCGAGAGGAGGCTCGCCACATGGCCCGCCGTGACGGCGCGGATGCAGAACAGGGAGAGCTCGAACATGGGTTCCGCCACCGCGTTTTCCACCACCACAAAAATACACAGCACCACGGCACCGCCCACCAGTGCCGAAAGGACCCACTGGATCACCCCGCCCAGGTGTATCCCGCGTAGGGTTGGATGCCGTAGATGATACCCACTAGCAGGGAGATCAGGCCGAGAGCGAAGGTGTTGATGCCCCTGCCGCGGAAGATATGAATATGATCGAAGCGTTGATGGAAGCCATGAGGACGCCGAGGGTGGTGTTGGAGAGGGCTATCCATTAGATAGTGCTCTGACTATCAGCCCCAAACTTTGCCCGGATGCCGCGTCCGCGGACTGGATCTCGGGGTCAACCCTTCCCTGGAACCAACTGGTCAGTTTCGGTCCCGGCGGGTTCTTGGCCCAAGCACGCGTATGTGTTATGCCGGATCCCGACTATTAGTGCCAGAGCGAGAATGAGGGACACCGCGACCAGGCCGCGGCGTCTGACGCCGACATGATCCGCGCTGCGCTGGAAATCATGAGGGAATACGCCTCCCCCCGATGAGCTCTATTTCTGCTTCTGGGACGGATTTGGCTTTGCCATGCCCGCACCCGGTTTCGATGTTCCCACCCGCTCCTTCTTCCTCTCTTGCGGCGGCGCCTCCGGGGCTGGCAGCTCGGACGTTGCCGCACAGGATGAGGCATAGGGTCAGAACCGGAGCCCATCGTGGCGCTCATGGCCGACGGACGTCTGGACATCGTTCCGGCTATTTCCGTTGAACGCCAGCACTTCTACCGGTAGGAACACCATGATCTTTGGCCAAGCACCGGTCCGCCAGATTCTGCGGGACGGGCTGGACTTGGGCCGTGCCACAGTCTTCGTCGGAGGGAACGGCTCCGACAGGTTCCGCGGTGGCGGCCTGTGGATCCTTGGCGAATCCGAATCGGTGCTCTACCTTTCGCTGCTCAGCATCCTGAAGCACTTGATGGACGACGGCGACTCCCGAGTCATCCTCTCCACCCACTCGCCGCTGTTGGCTTCCCTGCCTGGTGCGCAGCTGGCGTTCGTTCATGGAAGCTCCGCAGCGTTTTTTGAAATATATTTAGGGCCGAGTTTTGCGGACCACCAGAAACGGTTGCCGGAGTCACAGGTCCAGGACGGAACAATCAGGGGTACTGTGGCAAGGGGTGCCGGGGAAACCAAACACGTGGTTAAACACCCAGACTGAAACGCCCATCGTGGCGGCATGGGACAGCACTACGGGCACCAAACTGCCCGGGGTACTCTTATCTGACCACGAGCACAGGCACCGGCGACTGGTTGACCACGGCCGCGCTGACCGAGCCAAGAAGAAGGCCTCTCAACCCGCCGTGGCCCCGCCGCCCAACCACCAGCATGCGGGCGCCTTCGGAAACCCGGACCAGGCCAGCCGCAGGGCTTCCCTGGACCAGACGGGCCGATACTGACACGGGAACCTGATCCCCAAATGCCTGAAACAATGAGTCGGCGAGCCAGTTCCGTGCGCCCTCCTCAAAATTGCCAATGCCAACGGCTTCGTAGCTTGCGTGATTGGCGGGTAGCTCCCACACCGCCACGGCATCGACAACTCCGCCGAGCTCCGCGGCCAGCCTAGCGCCTTCCTTGAGGGCGTTAGCCGACGCAGTTGAACCGTCGACTCCAACAACAATGCGTACTGCTGATGCAGACTTAGACACGGGATCCCCCTTTGCGCAACGGGCCGTTCCCGTTGCTCCCCATTCTCCGACACACAAGTGAAAGGAGCGAATTTGGGAAGGACGGGAACGGCCATGTCAGCAGGCTTGGGAAGCTAGTTACCCTTGCTGGATTGCGGGGTGGGTGGCGTGACCTGTTGGGGTTCCGCTGGTTGCTGCGTTTGTTGCGGCACCTGCGGCTGCACCGGAACCGGCGCCTGCTGTTGTTGCTGGGGAACCGGCACCTGCTGTTGTTGCTGGGGAACCGGCACCTGCGGCTGCACCGGAACGGGCGCATCGCCTGGCTTGGGGTCGTTCCTCCCGGCCAAGAGGGGCGCGGTGGTCTGCAACATCGACGCCGGCGGCTGGACGAAGGGCTTCCCCTCATAGGCCGGGTTGGTGGCCGCCGCGTTCAAGACGGCAGCCCACTGTCCACCAGCGAGATCGGCGCCGTCAACGCCAGCATAGAACCGGCCGTTGATCGTGATGTCCTGGTTCCACCATTGCTGGGCGTTGCCCTGATAGCTGCCGAACCAGGAGGCCGTGACAATGCCGCTCGTCCCGCCAATCGTCCAGGTGTCGATATTCCTGTCCGTGGTGCCCGTCTTCGCGAACGCCAGCGACTTGTTGTCGAGGGGAATGTTATACCCAGAGCCTTTGACCAGGACGGTCTGCAGCGCATGTGTCACACCGGCAGCCACGTCGGCGCTGATGGCGCGCTTGCAATTGGCGCCCGGCACGGGGTACTTGGTGCCGGTTGTGTCGGTGATGGAGCTGATGGCGATCGGGTCGCAGTGGATGCCACCGCTGGCGAACGTTGCGAACGCGGTTGCCATGTCCATCGGTGCCACGTTCTGGGTGCCGATCAGGTTGGCAATGCTTGAGAGGTCATAAGGCTTGTTGGTGCGCCCGTCCTTGACCCCGGCGGCAGTCGCCATCTTTTGGATATTGCAGAAGTCCAGGGCCGTGGCCGTCTGGAAGGTGATGGTGTTGATGGAGTTGTACAGGCCCTCGTACGCGCTCATGGGGTAGTAGTGGTTCGGGTCATCGTTCGGGAGGGGCTGGTCCCCCACCGCCGGGTCGTAGTTGCCGGTAGTCGTCCCGCAGCTGTTCTTCCACGGGTAGCCCACGGGGTAAATCTGCACGGCACCGTTGATGGTCGTCATCATTGAGTGCCCGCTGTTGAGCCATTCGGCAAACACGAACGGCTTGAACGTCGAACCGATCTGGAAGCCGCCGGCACCGTGGAGCGGCAGCCCGTTGGCATCATTGACAGGAAGGGCAAAGTTGCCCATATAGTTTCCGGGGGCTGGCGCAGGATTGAACACGGTGTTTTGCGCCATGGCAACAACCTTGCCGGTACCAGGCTCTACACTGACGATGGCGGCTCCGCGCTGCAACGGGTCGGTCGGGCTCATCGTGGCGTCGGCCTGCTCCTTGGCCACCTTTTGCAGGGCGGGGTCAAGGGTGGTTTGAATGGTCAGGCCACCCTGGTACAGGACCTTGGTCCGCTCCTCGGGAGTCGCACCAAAAGTGTTGTCATTGAGAATCAACTGCTGGATGTAGTCACAGAAGTAGGGTGCCGTATTGGCTGCGGCGCAACCCTGGGCGGTCTTTGTGACATGGAGCGTCAGGGGCGTCTTGATGGCGGCGT
Source organism: Arthrobacter sp. LAPM80 (assembly GCF_046736435.1). Taxonomy (NCBI): domain Bacteria; kingdom Bacillati; phylum Actinomycetota; class Actinomycetes; order Micrococcales; family Micrococcaceae; genus Arthrobacter; species Arthrobacter sp. LAPM80. The sequence goes on along the minus strand of NZ_JBCHVD010000007.1, from coordinate 12,168 downwards.
CGTAGTCGTTTTGGCTGATCTTCTGCCGGGCCAGCATCTTGGCCAGCACTTCATTACGCCGGTTGACCACGTTGGCCGGCTCGGCTATCGGATCGTAGAAGCTGGGGCTGTTGACGACGCCGGCCAGCGCAGCGGCCTGGGGAAGCGTGAGGTTCTTGGCCGTGGTGTTGAAGTACAGTTTCGACGCGGCCTCAATGCCGTAGGTGCCGTTGCCAAAGTAAATGATGTTCAGGTAACCGGCGAGGATCTCGTCCTTGGACATCTTCTTCTCCAGGCCGATGGCGAGCTGGATTTCCTTGACCTTGTCGGCCAGGGTCTTCGCCGCACCCAACTTTGCCTGGTCGGAATTCCCGTTGGAAACCAGTTGTTCAATCAGCATGTTGTTGACGTATTGCTGCGTGATCGTCGAAGCTCCCTGGCGGCCACCATTCAGGGTGGCAACCAAGGCGCGGGCTATGCCTGTGGGGTCCACTCCCCCGTGCTCATAGAATCTGGCATCCTCGATGGATACAATGCCGTCGCGCACATAGGGTGACATGTCGGCCAGGGGAACGACCTGCCGGTCCTGCGCATACAGCGTGGCGATGGTGGATCCGTCGGAGGCCAGGACAGTCGTTGCCTGGGCCGGCGCCTTAAAGTCCAAACCCTGAGGAACAACCGACAGGAAGTCGTCCGCGCCGCTCACGGCGGCCGTCGCCACGGCTCCGATCGGCACAAACAAGCCGGCCACAACTACGCCGACAATGCCGCACACCAAGAACAACCGTGCCAGGTTCGACAACGCGCCACCAGGTCCCAGCTGCCCGCCACGTACAGATTTTTTGGTATTGCCTGGCTGCTGAGCTGATCCTGTGGCCATGTGCCAACGTCCCTTAATTCTCGTCAAATCCTTGTCCCGCTGCTTCCGGACTGTGCGTGGCGGCAGTTTGCCGCAGGGCACCGGTCCTTATCCAGACTCCTCCAGAAAAATGGGAGATTGCTGAACAGAGCCAGGAAAATCCCCCCGGCCGGCCGAAATTGCAGGTCCGAAAAATCGGCGACGGGTCCGGCACTGGAGCCAAATATGCGCAGGGGTCGTATGCTCGGGACATGGCTAAATTCTTTGACATCCATCCCCACGACCCGCAGCCGCGATCGGTCAGCCAGATCGTGGCCATCCTGCAATCGGGTGGGCTGATCGCCTACCCTACGGATTCCTGTTACGCCCTGGGGGCGCAGCTCGGAAACAGGGAGGCACTTGACAGGATCCGCAGCATCCGCCAGCTGGACAGCAAGCACCACTTCACCCTGGTGTGCAAGGACTTTGCGCAGCTGGGGCAACTAGTGATGGTGGACAACGACAATTTCCGCAGCATCAAGGCGGTCACGCCGGGTCCCTACACGTTCATTCTGCCGGCCACCAAGGAGGTGCCCAAGCGTCTGGCCCACCCCAAGAAGAAGACCGTCGGTGTGCGCATCCCCGACAGCCGCCTGATCCATGCCATTTTGGAGGAACTGGGTGAACCCATGCTCTCCAGCACCCTGCTTCTGCCCAATGAGGAGGCGCCCCTCACCCAGGGATGGGAGATCAAGGAAGCGCTGGACAACGTGGTAGAGGCCGTCATTGACTCGGGCGACGTCGGTGCCGAGCCCACCACTGTCATTGACTTCTCTAGCGGCTACCCAGAGGTGGTGCGCCGCGGCATGGGAGATCCCTCCCGGTTCGAATAAGCATTGTCCAACCAGTAGTTCCGCGTGGATATCCCTGATCGGGGCTGAGATCAGGGGGTGGCATGATTGCTGCCGCCATCGGACAGAGCATGTCATTGGATCAGACCGACTCCGACAAGCTGATGCGCAGCTGCCCCGGCTTGAAACGACTGCACGTTCGGTACCAACGCTGTGGGGGCAGGGAGTAGCGGGCCATCCCCGCCGCCAATGCGATCTTTGCCGGAATGACGGAACAGGCGGTGGCTGAAAGGGCAGCCAGCATGGCAATTCGCTAGCTAATTCGGCCCATACAGGAGAACTCCTTATTGGTGCATGATGGGGTGGAGCCGACGAGACGCCCGCCGGCGACCTATGCGCCGGGTCACAGCCTGACGACAACGCTAGAAATTTGCTTGATGTGTGGCAATTGGACACGAACTGCGATCATGAACAATCGTTTTGTGACGTCGGCCAAATTCCTCGGACACGATTATTTGACAAATTCCCGCACTGACGCGCCCGCTGACTCTGGAACTTCGGCCCCCTTGTCGCTAGCGTGGTAACAGGCCGGGACTCAGGTACCGGATTGAAAACCGTCAGAGCATCAGACTTGAAGGAGTTTCAATGGTCGTCAAGAGAACAGCCCACGCAGGTTACACGGTTCCCGGACTGTCGCTGCAGAACGGACACAAGGTCGCCGAGCTGCTGCAGTCCCGGCTCCACGCACTGAACGACCTCCAGCTCACGCTCAAGCACGCGCACTGGAACGTGGTGGGACGGGACTTTATCAGCGTCCATGAAATGCTTGACCCGCAGATTGACCTTGTCCGTGCCATGGTCGATGCAACGGCGGAGCGGATCGCAACCCTCGGCGTCTCCCCCAACGGACTCCCCGGCGCGTTGGTGGCGACCCGATCCTGGGACGACTACTCCATTGGCCGGGCCCACACATCCGCTCACCTTGGCGCACTCGACGTGGTGTACACGGGGTTCCTGAAGAGCCACCGCAAGACCCTTGCCGAGGTCGGACCGCTGGATGCCATCACCGAGGACATGATCATCAGCCAGTGCGCGCAGTTGGAATTGTTCCAGTGGTTCATGCGTGCGCATCTCGAGGACGACGCCGGTGACCTCGCCACCGCGGGCAGCAAGACCGAACGATCCGCCGCCAACAAAGTCAAGGAATAGTGCCCGAGCCGGCGCCCGTTTCCGGCGCCCCTGCCGGCTATCCCCGCACGGCGATCGTCACAGGCGCTGACCGGGGTATTGGCAAGGCGACGGCCACCGCATTGGCCCGTGACGGTTTTGACGTCGGCTTTACCTGGCACGACGATGAAGCCGGCGCCGCCGACACCGCCAAGTCCATTGAGGACCTCGGCCAGTGCGCCTCGTCTCTGTGGCTCGACACGACCGACCTGCCCAGTTGCGCCCCGGCGGTAAACGAGCTGGCGGGGGCGCTCGGCTCGCTTGGCGTTTTCGTCAACAATGTCGGCATCGGTCTTGTCAGTTCTGTCGTTGACACCGACTATGCCCACTGGCAGCGCATCCTTGACACCAATCTGAACGGGGCGTTCCTCTGCCTTCAGGCGGCGTCCAAACTGCTCATTGCCGGGGAGTCCGGCGGACGCATAGTGGTGGTCACAAGCATTCACGCACACCAGCCGCGGTTCGGCTTCGGGGCGTATTGCGCCTCAAAGTTTGGCCTTGACGGGCTGGCCAAGACCCTTGCGCTTGAGCTTTCGGGGCATGGCATCACCGTCAACACCATAGCTCCGGGTGAAATTGCCACGCACCTTGCCCCCGATGAAACACGCCATCCGCACGATATTCCCAGGCCAGGACTCCCCCTCGGTCACGCCGGCACCGCGGAGGAGGTGGCCGGCGTCGTTGCTTTCCTTGCTTCACCGGCGGCCAGTTATGTCACCGGTGCCAGCTGGGAGGTCGACGGCGGGATGGCCCAGATGGGTGCGCAGGCAAGTTCGCACCTCCCTGACAACGGTTGGCGCCGGGCAACGCGTCAGGGCACCAGTCAGGAGCGCTGACCACTCCCGCGACCCCAAGCTAATGGGTGCCAGGGAGAGCGAGATGGGCGTGTTATTGCCAGGCCGTAAGCACCTGGGTGGCGATTGGTTGGCCGCCGGACGGGAAGAAATCTGTGGCTGATTCATCCTCACTGCGGCGGCAGTGAGGCGCTCCCCGGTGTTCATTGTGTTGACGTTCCTGTTGATGTCGAGGACAAGGAGCTACGATGAACGGGGAGCATCCGGCAATCGTCAGAACAGCCACACCCAGGGGCGCCAATTACATCCGGCTCTTCACTTTCGATGTGGCCGGTGCGCTCCATGGATCTTCGGGCCAGGGGTGCTTGGGGTAGCGCCCACGCATCTCGGCCCTGACCTGGGCGTAGGGCCCGCTCCAGAAGGAGGCGAGGTCGTCGGTGACTGCCAGCGGCCGCCGCGCGGGTGACAGCAGGTGGAACAGCACCCGGACTCGACCCTTGACCAGCATCGGCGTAGAGGCCAGCCCAAAGCATTCCTGCAATTTGACAGCCACGACCGGAGGGCCGGCGTCGGACACGTCAGGGTAATCGATCCTGATGTGGGAGCCGCTGGGCACGACCAACGTCTCAGGGGCAAGTTCACCAAGTTTCGAGGCCTCGGGCCAGGGCAGCAGGCGCCGCAGCGGGTCAGTTAGCTTGAGGGCGGACAGCGCCCGGCCCGCGGCAACCGCCTCAAGCTCGGGACCCAGCCAATCGGGCAACCGATCGAGCAAAGCCGTGTCACTGACGTCGGGCCACGGCTCCCCCAGCTCACGCTGCAAAATCGCCATTCTGCGCCGCAACGCATCCGCCGAACCGCTCCATGGAAGTATCCCGAGGCCATCCCGGGCAAGCGCCTCGGCGACGGCGTCACGTCCCTGCGCAGCGGTTGCCTTGACCGGCGTCGAGGCAAGCACCACGGCGCCGAGCCGACGCTCCCTGCGAGCGGTGACCTTGCCGTTCCTGAACTGCGCAGACACCTCATCGGCCACCATGGACGCCGCAACGACCATGGCATTGTCCTCATCCAGGGGCGCTGCGGAACGGATGAGGGCACCTGTCCCGGCAGCATCACGGCCCTGGGCGCGCGCAACTTCCGCAACGGCCAGCCACTGGTGACCGGCCAGCGAACTTCCAGCAGGAAGCCCGGCCCGGGTGCCGGATGAAAGCAGGTACTGCTGACCGGCAGCGCCGGGCACCAGCCGCGCAACCCTGTCGGGGAAGGCAAGTCCGACGACGAACCCCACCACCTCTGACGCGTCGACTGCCGCCGTGGCCGCCTTGGCAGTGTGGCCCACCAGCTTTTCGAGCCTGCGAACTTCCTGCGCCCAGCGCTTAGCGCCCGGATCGCGCCCGGATCGCATGGCCGAGAGCAGCGCCGTGAGGTCGGCCCCCGGCGCGCGGCCCTCGCCCGAAACCAGGGCGACCACTTCCGCCGCGACCTTGGCGCCCACCACCGGTGCACCGTCAAGGAGGGCGCGGGCAAGCCGGGGGTCCGCCGGAATTTCTGCGAGGGTCCGGCCAAGGGATGTCGCGTGGCCACGCGCATCGACGGCACCCAATTCGCCAAGCACAGCCACGGCGGCCGCCATCGCCGGGGCTGGAGGCTTGTCGGGCAGCCGCAGCCCTGCCCCGCCCGGCGAACCCCAACAGGCCAGGGTCAGTGCCGCCGAGCTCAGGTCGGCAACGGCAATTTCCGGCATGGGATGGGCCGGGGCTGCGGCAAAAGTCTTCTGGTCGTAGCAGCGAACCACTGTACCCGGGCCAAGGCGCGCGGCACGTCCCGCCCGCTGCTCGGCTGACGCCCGCGACGTCGAAACAGTCACCAAACCTGTCATGCCGCGCGCTGCGTCACGGCGCGGTTCACGCGAGAGCCCCGAGTCAACCACCAAACGCACGCCCGGAACCGTCAGCGACGACTCGGCCAACGACGTCGAAACGATGATGCGTGGGAGTCCCCCGCGTTCCCGGGCCGACACTGCCCGGTCTTGCTCGCGCGCAGGCACCTGGCCATGCAGTTCAAGCACGTCAACGCCGGGTGCCCGCGAACGAAGCCGGGCGGCAATGTGCCCGACCTCCCACGCGCCCGGGGCAAAAACGAGCGCGTCAACGTCCGGGCTTTCCCCGACTGCATCCGCGTGGGCGGCCGCAGCGGTGTCGGCAACATGGTCGAGGAAGGCGCGGGAGATTCCGCGTTCGTCCATGCGCGGCAGGGCTGACGGTGCCCACCGGATCTCAAGGGGGAAAAGCGCCGAGGGGCACTCGACCACGGGGGCCGGGGACGCGCCGTCGTCCGTGCCAAGCAATTGCGCAAAGCGGGCGGCGTCAAGGGTGGCCGACATCGCCAGCAGCACCAGGTCCCCGCGCAGTTCGCGGACCTCGCCGAGCATGCCGAGCAGGAGGTCGGTGTCCAGGCCGCGTTCGTGGACCTCATCAAGCACGACGGCGGCCACCCCTTCCAGCCCCGGGTCCCGGAGCAGGCGGCGCAGCAGGATGCCGGGGGTGAGGAATTCGAGGACAGTGTGGGGGCCTGTGTGGCTTTCACCGCGCACGGTGTAGCCGACCCTTCCGCCAAGCGGCGTGCCGTCGAGCACCGACAAGCGGCGGGCGGCTGACCTCACGGCGACGCGGCGCGGCTGGGTGACGAGCACCTTGCGCACCGTGCTGCCGTGGGGATTGAGAACATTCGCCACCAGCGGTGGCACGAGCGTTGTTTTGCCTGTGCCGGGCGGTGCCTGGACGACGGCGGCACCACCCCCGGGGTGCGTGAGGTCGTGGTCCGGATCGGTCAGGATGCCCGCAAGGAGGGGCAGGGATTGGGCAAAGACCAGTCCCCGTCCAATCAGGGCGAGGTCAAAGAGCCCGTGCGGGAGGTCCCCCGAAGTCGGTGTTGGCACGCGGATCAGCCGATCTGCAGTTCACCCATTTCTCCCCAGGAGCTGCCGTCCACCTTGCGGGAAACAATCTTGGGCGTGGAGACCAGCGCCGGGCGCATGGATTCCAGTCCAGCTTTGAAGTGCGCACTGTTCACGTGGGAGCCGGCGGCATCGTCGTCAAGGAAGGCCTCGATGAGGACAAACTCGTTGGGGTCCTCAACGCTGCGCGACCAGTCGAACCACAGGTTGCCGGGCTCGGCGCGGGTCGCCTCGGTGAAGGGCGTCACCAGGCCCATGAACTGCTCGGTGAACTCGGGCTTTACCTGGAATTTAACAACAATAAAGTACATGTAGCCAGCTTACCCGGTGGTTGAAAAGCCCTACCAGCCACGTTCGCGCCACTGGGGCAGTGACGGACGTTCAGCGCCGAGGGTTGTTGCATCGCCGTGGCCGGGAAGGACAAGGGTGTCGTCGGCGTACACGCGAAAGAGGCGTTCCTCGACGTCGTCCAACAACTGGGTGAAGCGCTCCGGGTCCTTTTCGGTGTTGCCAACTCCCCCGGGGAACAGCGAATCGCCGCTGAAAATGACAGCGGGCCCGGTGCCGGATTCCAGCACGTAGGCGATGGAGCCTGGTGTGTGGCCTCGCAAATGCACACAGGCGAGAGTGATGCCGTCCACGTTGAGCGTGTCACCGTGGTCCAGCGCCTGGTTGGCGAGCACCCCGGCACCTGCGTCAATGCCCGCAACATCCTCGGCCCCTGCCGCCGTCGGCGCACCTGTTTGGCCTGTCAGGGCCGCCAGCGCACGGATATGGTCCCAATGCTGGTGGGTCGTGGCAATCATGGCGATCGATGGTGGAACTGCCGCGTCACCGCCGGCGGTTTCGAAGAGCTCATTGATGGCGGGCAGGTCGTCCGCCGCGTCGATGAGCACCTGGACCCCTGTGGCCTTGGAAGTGATGAGGTAAACGTTGTTGTACATGCCGGAGACAACGGCGCGGCGCACCGTGTGGCCGGGAAGGTCAACGACCAGCGAGGGATCAACAGTCATGGTGACAGCCTAGCGGTCCGGGGCATGGGTTCGCCGATAGGGCCGAGTACGCGGCGTCCCTGGTTCTGGAAGCCATTGCGTACCAAGTGGGCGGAAACGTTCGCGGCCAAGACCCGCTGACGGCGCACAGAGGCCTCGTGTCAGGCCAGCGCCGTCACCTTCTTGATGAAGGACTGCAGCCGCCCGTACACCTCCTGGGATTCCGGATACCTGTAGTTCTGCTGCCAGGTGTGCTGTGTGTTGACGCTGCGCCATCCGTAGACAAGCGATTCGACGGGAACGCCGTGCTGGTACAGCTGCCGGATCAATTTCATGTTCGAGGCGTAGAAGAAGTCACGCTCGGAGGTGGTGATGAAGACCGGCGGGCACCGTGAGTCAAGCCACTCAATGGGCGACATGTAGTGGGATTCCTCGCGCAGCCTGTGCCTGTCCTTGCGGATGGCCTTGTCGCCATGGGGAAGCAGCATCCGCACGAAGTTCAGGCTAAGCACAAACCCCCTGTCGAAGAACTCCGACAGGTCAACGATGCTGCAATGCTGAACCAATCCTTTGAGGTCATCCGCAGCCATTGCGGGAATGAACGCATAGTGCTCGGCAAGTTCGGGCCGAAAAGTTGCCGCCGCCATCAACGCCGAAATCTGGCCGCCCGCGGAGTCCCCGCCCAGGACCACCCGATGTGCGTCCCCGCCAAAGACGTTGATGTTGTCCGTCACCCAGCTCAGGGCCTCGTTTGCATCCGCAAGGACGTGGCCGAGGTGAAAGTGCGGTGCCATCCGGTAGTTGACGTTGACCACCACAAGGCCACAGGCCGCCTGCCCCGCACAGTACTTTGTCAGTGATGCTTTATCGCCTGAGGTCCATCCGCCGCCGTGAAAGTAGACGTAGACCGGAAGTGGACTCTGCGCCGTGGTGCCGTTCCTGGGAACCAGGACGTCCAGTCTGTGCGAGCGGATATGGTCTCCCACGAAGTCGATGTCATGCCATTGCCTGACACCCGCAACGGGATCCACATTGAGGTCCCTCAGTTCACGTTGGCTGATGGAGTGCATGAAAAGCCGCCATACCCACACTGGCACGCGGCGCAGTGATCCCCGGACGCTGCGGCCAGCCGCAAGCGAGCTTTCGGGGTCGTCACGAGCTGCATTGGCCATGGCTTAACGCTACGCCTGCGGGCCGCAACGGGAGTTGTTCAGGAGTAAGGAAACTCCACGGAATCCAGGGTACCGACGTCCATGTTCAAATCCTGGTGATTTTTTACTCGCTTTTTGGGTTTGCAGCGTCCACGCTGGAGTGATGAGCACACCACGTACATCAGTACCCGTTCTGGACTTCTCCTCCGCCCGCAATCCGGACGGGTTCTTCAACGCGGAGTTCATCGACTCCCTGCGCGACGCCGCGCACAATGTGGGGTTCTTCCAGGTCATCAATTACGGTGCGGCAGACGGGCAGGTCCAGGAGCTTCTTGACACCGTCGCGGGGTTCTTCCGGCTGCCGCTGGAGCAGCGGCTGGAACTGGACAACCGCACCTCCCCCCAGTTCCGCGGGTACACGCGCCTGGGCACGGAGATTACCCGCGGCCGGGCCGACTCCCGGGAGCAGATCGACTTTGGCCCCGACCGCGAGCCCTTCATCGACATCCCTGATGACCAGCTGTTCCTGCGCTTGCAGGGACACAACCAATGGCCAGCCGGATACCCAGAGCTTCAGCGCACGGCCCTACAGTGGACGACCCTGATGGCGCGCATCGGTGCGGAACTGTTGGAGGGCATCAGTGTGGCGCTCGGACTGCCTGAGGACTACTTTGCCGAACCGTTTACCTGGTCCCCCGCATGGATGGGCAAGCTGGTCCACTATGTCGGAGGCCAGGTGCCGGAGGCTGGCACCCAGGGAGTTGGTGCGCACGCCGACTACGGCTTTGTCACGCTTTTGCTGCAGGATCAGGTGGGCGGGCTGGAGGTCCAGCCGCACGGGCAACAGGAATGGATTCCCGTAGAGCCCATCCCCGGCGCACTTGTGGTGAACCTGGGGGAGATGCTCGAGGTGGCCACCAACGGCTACCTCATGGCCACCATCCACCGAGTCACCGCTCCCCCGCCCGGCGTGGACCGGTACTCAGTGCCGTTTTTCTGGTCGCCGCGCCTGGACGCCGTGATCGATACAGTGCCGCTGCCCCCGGCACTGGCGGCCGAGGCCCGCGGCGTCAGCGACGACCCGGAGAACCCAATGCTGTCATCTTACGGATCTAACGTGCTCAAGGGCTGGGTGCGCGCCCACCCACAGACGGCTGCCATCCACTACCCGGAACTCGGATAGTGGATGGCAGCCGTCGTGTTTTCTAGTTGTTCTCCAGCTCAAGCTCCGGCGCTTCAGCTGCGGATTTGGACTTGGATCCCCCATTGAACACGGTGCTTGTGATTCCGTTTGAGGCTTCCTTGGATGTGCCGCCGATCATGTCCTGCAGCAGGCCGATGATGTCAAGACCGGTTGAGTCCTTGATCAGCTGCGTTGTCTGCTGAACGCCGTTGGACACGTTCTTGCTCAGCTGGCTGGCGCCGTCGTTGGAAATCACGGTCATGTCCTTGATGGCAGCCATCGGTGCTGCCACTTCCCGTGCCATGGCCGGCAGGACCTCAAGGACCTTGCTGAGGATGGCCGCCTCGTTGAACTTCTCGTAGGCTTCGGCCTGGGCCGCAATGCTGGCGGCCTCTGCTACACCCTTGGCCTCGGTGGATTCGGCTTCGGCCTGGCCGAGCGACTTGATGACGGTGGCATCTGCGCTGCCCCAGGCTTCGATGACGGCAGCCTCGGCATTGCCCCTGGCCGTAGCGGCGGCAGCGTCTGCCTCTGCGGCCACCCTGTCACCCTCAGCTGTGAGCTTGCGCTTGGCGAGTTCGACGGTGGCCTCGATTTCAGCGGCCTCCGACGCCCGACGTCGTTCCTCCAGCTTGGCGTCAGCCTGCTGGATCAGGCGGTACTTCTCGGCATCTGCGGGCTTGCGGACCTCGGTGTCGAGCTCCTTCTCACGCAGTTCGGCACGGCGCAGGGCGACCTGCTGGTCGCGGATGATGACCTGTTCCTGCTGCTCGGCGGCGGCAAGCGGACCGGCAGCGTCGGCGCGGGCCTGGCGGGCATCGGCCTCTTCCTTCAGTTCGGCTCGCTTGATGATCAGCTGCTGCTGGGCCAGGGCGACCTGCTCGTCGGCAATGGCCTTGGCCTGCTCGGCTTCCTGCAGGAACTGCGCCTCGGCGATCTTGGCGTTCTTCTCGGCCAGGGCAGCCTCGGGACGGCCAAGATTGAGCAGGTAGCCGGAATCGTCATCCACCGACTGGATCTGGAAAGTGTCGATCTCCAGGCCCTGGTTATGCATGGAATGCTCGGCCTCCTCCTTCACGCTCTTGGCGAACGTTGCGCGGTCCTTGATGATGGACTCTACGGTTAACGTGCCCACGATTGAACGCAGTGAACCCGAGAGTGTTTCCTGCGTGTAGTGGTCGATGGCATCCTGCTGGTTGAGGAAGCGCTGGGCCGCCTTGCGGACGGAATCGGCGTCTCCGCCGACTTTGACCTGGGCCACACCGGTGAGATGGAGCTTGATGCCGTTCTTGGAGATGCCCTCAATCTTCAGCGTCACCTGACGTGACGCGAGCGAGAGCGGGTAGGCCCGCTGGGTGAACGGGTTGATGAAGATCCGCCCGAATACGACGCGCTGGCTGTTGGGGTCCGGCTGGCTCTTATTGTCCTTGGAAGAGATGACCAGGGCCTGGTCCGGGCTGGCAATGTGCAATGCCATGCGGGAGATGATCGCGGCGGCAATTATCAGCACCACCAGCACAGCAAGTCCGATGAACAGGGGAATGAGCGTCAAAATCGACAAGATGAGACCTTTCGAGTTTCACGGCAGGCCCTGCTGGAAGTCACGGCCCGCCTCCTGCGTTTGATCCTACGGAACCCGAACATATTCTCCATATGGTGGAGTAACCTCCGCGCTTATTCGCCCACCGGGACGACTACCTGGATCTGGCCTCGTGGTGACCGGCGAACGCGTCTACTCTCCCGTGCGTGAACGGGAACTCAGGTGTTGGTGGTGTCAGGTTGCGTCGGGGTGGTTGGTGTGGAAGTCTGCGATGGCTTGTTGGGTCAGGATGGTGTTGTCTTCGGCGTTGGGGATGGCCCAGGCGGGTTCTTGGGGGAGGTTTTCGGGGTCCCAGTCTTGTTCCTGATCGATGGTGGCTGCGGCTTGGGTGTAGTAGGCGTCATCGGGCCAGTTGCCGCTGGTTTGGATGTCTTCGAGGGTGGTGTTGATGAGGTTTTTCAGGAATGCGGGGTAGAGCGGTGGTTGCCCGTCCCTGGAATCTGGCGGGTAGTAGTAGCCTGCTGGTGAGGTCCAGGCGATCCCTGTTTCTGTCATGGTCGGGGTCCAGCCGCGCAGGGTGATGGCGGCCCGGTCCGGGGACTGGTCGGTGCGGTACGCGCCGGTGCGGGTCCTATCGTCCTTGAAGTGCTTGAACCGGGC